>NZ_JASBSF010000018.1 GCF_030149085.1 Microbacterium sp.
GCCGTCGCCCGCGGCGATCGTCCGGGCGATCGGGATGCCGCCGGCCGCCGCCCATTCGGCGAGCGCGACGGCCTTCGCCTCCGCGTCGATGATCGGACCGAGCACGCGCCCGGTGAACCGCCCGCCGTCGATCTCCAGCCGGTTCGCCCGGCAGTGGTCGAGGCCGAGTCGTTCGGCGAGCGGATCGAGGAGCTCATGGAAGCCCCCGGAGACGACGCCGATGCGCCCGCCCGCGGCATGCACGCCCGTGATGAGGCGGTCGAGACCCGGCGTCGGGGTCATCCGCTCCCGCACGCGGGGGAGGATCGAGGCATCCAATCCGGCGAGCGTCGCCACCCGCTCGCGCAGGCTCTCGGCGAAGTCGAGCTCGCCGCGCATCGCCCGTTCAGTGACGGCCGCGACGTGCGCGAGCGTTCCGGCCTCCTCGGCGAGCAGCTCGATCGCCTCCTCACGGATGAGGGTCGAGTCCGCATCGAGCACGACGAGCGGGCCGCGCGAGGCAGCCGGGGCTGCGGCGCTCACGCGCGAGCCCGGATGCGCGAGCCCTTGCCCACGACGGTGATGCCGCTCTCGGTCACGATGAAGCCGCGCGCGAGATCCTGCTGCCGGTCGATGCCCACCTGGGCGCCCTCCTCGACGACGACCTCCTTGTCGAGGATGGCCCGGCGCACCGTGGCACCGCCCTCGATCCGGGCGCGGTCGAAGAGGATCGAGTCCGCCACGTGGGCGCCAGAGCCCACCATCGCCCACGGCCCGATGACGCTGCGCTCGAGGTGCGCACCGGAGATGACCGAACCGAGCGAGACGATCGAGTCGATGACGGTGCCCAGGGCGCCGCGGGCGTCCCTCGTGAACTTCGCCGGAGGCGAGTTGAGCTGCTGGCTGAAGATCGGCCACTCCCGGTTGTAGAGGTTGAACACGGGCAGCACCGAGATGAGGTCCTGGTGCGCCTCGAAGTACGAGTCGATGGTTCCGACGTCGCGCCAGTACGACCGGTCCCGATCCGTAGAGCCCGGAACGTCGTTGAGCTTCATGTCATACACGCTCGCTTCGCCGCGGTCGACGAAATACGGCACGATGTCGCCGCCCATGTCATGGTTCGATGTCGGGATCTCGCCGTCGGCCTCGACGGCCTCGATGAGGGCATCCGTGTCGAAGATGTAGTTACCCATCGACGCCAGCACCTCGTGCGGAGCATCCGCCAAACCGCTCGGATTCTGCGGCTTCTCGAGGAACTCGCGGATCCGCGTCGAACCGGGCTCGACATCGATGACGCCGAACTGGTTCGCCAGGCCGATCGGTTGGCGGATGCCGGCAACAGTCGCCCGCGCGCCCGATGCGATGTGGGCGTCGAGCATCTGGCGGAAGTCCATGCGGTAGACGTGGTCGGCGCCGATGACGATGACGATGTCGGGTTGTTCGTCGATGATGAGGTTCATCGACTGCAAGATCGCATCGGCAGACCCCGAGAACCAGCGCTTGCCCAGCCGCTGTTGGGCAGGCACCGACGTGACGTAGGAGCTCAGCATCGGGGACATCCGCCAGGTCTGGGAGATGTGTCGGTCGAGGCTGTGCGACTTGTACTGCGTGAGCACAACGATCTGCCGAAGCCCCGAATTGATCAGGTTCGAGATTGCGAAGTCGATCAAACGGTACTGACCGCCGAAGGGAACAGCGGGTTTGGCTCGGTCGGCGGTCAGCGGCATCAGCCGCTTGCCCTCTCCACCGGCGAGGACGATTCCAAAGATCTTGGGCGACGTAGCCATACCCCCAACACTATGCCGCCCCACGACCCTGTACTAGCGTTCGACACATGCGCGTCGACATCGTCACCAAGGAGTATCCGCCCGAGATCTATGGAGGCGCAGGCGTCCACGTCGCGGAGCTCGTCAAAGCCCTCCGCGCGCTACCCGCAACCGATGCACCGGGCCATGAGCCGCTCGAGGTTCAGGTGCGTGCGTTCGGCGCTGACCGCGACGAGACTGATACGACGTCCTACGTCACACCCGCGGAGTTGCGTGATGCCAACGCGGCGATTCAGACGATGGGCACCGATCTGCTCATCGTCGATGACGTCGCTGGTGCCGCCGTCGTTCACTCTCACACCTGGTACGCCAACTTCGCCGGGCACATCGCCGGCCTCCTCAACGGCATCCCGCACATCGTCACCGCGCACAGTCTCGAGCCGCTTCGTCCCTGGAAGGCGGAGCAGCTCGGTGGCGGGTATGCGGTCTCGAGCGAAATCGAGCGCACCGCCTACCACGGGGCTGCGGCGATCGTGGCGGTCAGTGAAGGCATGCGTGCCGACATCCTGCGCAGCTACCCCGGCCTCGACCCCGCGACCGTCCGGGTCATCTACAACGGCATCGACACCGAGCAGTGGCATCCGGTCGAGGATGCCGAGACGCTTGCTGCGCTCGGCATCGATCCGACCCGACCCTCCGTCGTCTTTGTCGGGCGCATCACCCGCCAGAAAGGCCTGCCGTACCTCCTTCGCGCAGCCGAGCTCCTCGACCCGGAGGTGCAGCTGATCCTGTGTGCCGGCGCTCCGGATACCCCTGAGATCCTCGCCGAGGTCGAGGGTCTTGTCCGCGGCCTGCAGGAGACTCGGGATGGGGTCGTCTGGATCGACCGACACCTCAGCCGGCACGAGCTGTGCGTAGCGCTGACAGCGGCGACGACCTTCGTGTGCCCCTCGATCTACGAGCCCCTCGGCATCGTGAACCTCGAGGCGATGGCATGCGGAGCAGCCGTCGTCGGCACCGCTACCGGCGGCATCCCGGAAGTCGTGGTCGACGGTGTGACGGGCAGGCTCGTGCCCATCGAGCAGGTCTCGGACGGCACCGGAACGCCACTGGATCCCGAGGCTTTCGTTGCCGACTTGGCCCGCGTTCTGAGCGAGGTCGTGAGCGATCGTGAGGCGGCGAAGGCCTACGGGCAGGCGGGTCGAGAGCGCGCGACGACCGCGTTCAGTTGGCAGCGCATCGCGGAGCAAACCGCCGCGCTGTACGCAGAGGTGATCCGCGGCTCCCGATAGGCTTGACGGCATGGCTCAGGTGCTCGAATTCTCCGACGTCGTCGTTCGCAGAAACGCCCGAGACATCATCGATCACATCGACTGGACCGTGTCCGACGATGAGCGATGGGTCGTCCTCGGCCCCAATGGGGCGGGCAAGACGACTCTGCTCGAGCTGTGTGCATCGCTCCTTCATCCCACCTCTGGTCGCGTGAGCATCCTGGGGGAGCGGATCGGGCGGACCGACGTCTTCGAGTTGCGCCCACGCGTGGGTTTTGCCTCGACATCCATGGCGCGTCGCATCCCGCCGGATGAGACGGTGCTGGATGTCGTGATGACCGCTGCCTATGCGGTCATGGGTCGCTGGCGCGAAGAGTACGACCAGGTCGATATCCGTCGAGCGATGCGAGTCCTTGCCGAGTGGCAACTCGACGATCTCGCAACGCGAACGTTCGGAACACTCTCTGACGGCGAGCAGAAGCGTGTGCAGATCGCTCGGTCGGTCATGACAAACCCCGAACTGCTGCTGCTGGATGAGCCCACCGCGAGCCTGGACCTGGGCTCGCGCGAGGAACTTCTCACACTTCTGAGCGGTTACGCTGCCGAGCCGACGACTCCCGCCATGGTCATGGTCACCCACCACGTGGAAGAGATCCCGGTGGGCTTCACTCACGTGCTGTTGCTCCGCGACGGTGCCGTCGTCGCTGCGGGACCGTTGCGCGAGACTCTGACCGAGGACGCGCTCAGCACGGCGTTCGGGGTGCCGATCGCTCTGCATCAGGAGGCTGGCCGTTACGCGGCGCGAGCGAGGACCTTGTGATCGGCATCCGCACGCGAACCTGGTAGACTCGTCCTTTGGTGCCAGCGCACCGCAGACTTTCTTTCCCTATCTCGGCAAGGAACCCCATGAAGACTGACATTCACCCCGACTACCAGGCTGTCGTGTTCCGCGACCTCGGTTCCGGCGAGACCTTCCTCACGCGTTCGACGGTCAGCAGCGACAAGACGATCGAACTCGACGGCGTGGAGTACCCCGTCATCGACGTCGAAATCTCCTCGGCATCGCACCCGTTCTACACGGGCAAGCAGCGCATTATGGACTCGGCCGGTCGCGTCGAGAAGTTCAACCAGCGCTTCAAGAACTTCGGCGGCTCGAGCAAGTAAGCCCGAATCGCACACGACGAAGACCTCGCTTTCGAGCGGGGTCTTCGTCATTATGGGCCTGCCCGACCAGATGAGGTACGGTCACTAGACTCGTCGGGTGCCCGCCCCGCATCCGTACGCCGCGCTCCTGGACGAG
>NZ_JASBSF010000019.1 GCF_030149085.1 Microbacterium sp.
GTCGCACCCGGCGTGGACTCATACAAGTCCACCGCCCGCTGCCGGAACTCGTCCGTGTAGTTCTTCCTAGCCATCCCTTGGATTCTCGCTTCCCCAGCATCGTGCTGGAATCAGCGTGTCCAAGATCAGGGGTCAAGCGCCAACCTCGGCGTGCGGGCCGATGTCTACCGTGCGGCGGGAGGTTTCAGCGACGTCCCGGAGCACGAAGACGTGATACTGGCCGAGCGCTGCCGCACGGCGGGAGCGCATGTCGTCGCCAGCGACCTGGCCGAGGTCCTCACGTCGGGACGACTCGTTGGACGCACCCCCGGCGGCTACGCGGCATACCTTCGCGATCAGCATCGGGGTCTCGGGGCGGTCACTCCCGAGCCGATCTAGCGCACTGGGGTCACCGCGGCGAGCCGGCGAACGATCTCATCGAGCACAGGCTGGGGCGTCGCGAAGATGAGACGCGCGAATCCCGCACCCGCCTGTCCGCACATCGTCCCCGACCGGGTTGTACGGGTTTTGCACAGCAGCAGATTCCCGCCCTCGTCGAACGCGCGCTGCAGTGCTCCATCGCGAGTTCGAGTCCCATGATCACATCCGGGATGCCCCACACATCGCTCGCGGGCACACTCCAGCCGTAGCGGCGCTCGAGGAACCCCGCCGTCGCATCCGACAGATCAGCGGCGATCCGCTGGGGCATGTATCCGAAGGCTCCGTCGTCAACCGCTGCGTGCAAGGCGGCGGTGATGGCCGGATCGACGCCGAAGTCCATCTCAGCGACGAAGGCGCCGATCGAGTCATCCGTCGCCGACCACTTCGTTGCGCCGGTGGCACGAAGCTGCTCGATCGTGATGGCATTCATGCGCTGGGCGAAGTCGGTCATGCGGTGCCCCTTCTGACTAGCAGCTCTCACGATAGCTCGCGCCACCGACGCTCGATCTCAGGCGCGGATGCTGCCAACAAGGGCGAGCAGCTCCGCTACAGCGCCGCGGATGAGCGGAAGGCGGGCAAGCCTGATCAGGTCGCTGGCCGGTCCGAACACCGCCGCACACCCGCGACGCCGGTCGTCAGCTCGGACATCGTGAGGTCGTCGAGCCATGCGGGTCGCTCTATTCGCGTCGGCGGTTCGATTCGGACCCTGTCGGGAGTCCAGGCCGGCGTGACGACCGAACAGATCAGCGCAAAGCCGGCGGGGTCGACAAGTCGAAGCGCCTTGTAGGACCCGGCCGGCACGGTGATCATCGGTCGAGTCTCTCGAGACACCACAGACGTGGTCACCATGCCGTCGCTGTCTACGACCACGTACTCGACCGGACCACCGTCGACGATGACGTGGGTGTCATCGGCAGCAAGCCAATGCCACGCATTGATCGGGCGACGCGGGTCGAGCAGGTAATAGATGGCGTTCGCAGCTGGCGATGCCACACCGTCGACGGTTCGAACCTCTACATGCGAACGGAAGGCGGGAGTCCACCATCCCGATTCACCCTCGAGCGCGCGCAGTCCCAGTCGCTCGATCCATTCGTCTGCTCGAGGATGACGGGTCACGTGCTCCATCATGCCCGCACGCCGCCTCGAGAAGGGATCGTCGCGGGGCCGCCAATAGCGCCGCGGCAAGAGGCGTAGGATCCGCCGCTTGGCCCGGTGACGTTGTCGATATCTGGCGATTTGTGGCAGAAACGTGGCGGGTGTTCGGCGCGAAATCGGGTGGCCGCACCCGTCCTTCAGTTATCCGATCTGGAGGCTACGCGGACGCAGCTTCGACCATGATCTCGACAGCTTCGATCATGCCGTATCGGTCGCGCAACGTGTCCAGGATCTCCTCGACGGTGAGCGCTGTACCGTAGCGGCCGGACCGACTCGCGATCTCCCGCACCGCGGCGAGCGCATGCCTGGGGTTGAGCGCGACAGTGTTCTTCGCGAACTCCCTGGCGCTGAGCACCTGGATGCCCGGCGGAATCTTGGCTGCAGGGAAGTCCTTCAGGTTCTCGGTGACGATCGCTCCGGCTCCCGCAATGACGGCCGCAGCGACCACATGCTCGTCATCCGGATCGGGAAGCCCGAAGGTACCTTCCAGCGGTTCCCAGCCTTCGACCTCCGCGTCGGCGAACTCTCGCCGCATCGCGGCGATGAGGGTTGCTGCGCGGCCAGCAGTCTCGGTCACGGGTATCCCCCGCTTCACGAGCTTGGCCTCCTCGTGAAACTCGAGTTCGTCGAGGATCGCCGAGCTCCAGGTCGGTCGGTACGCGCCTTCGACCGCGAGGGATGGGAGGAAGTCGCGTTGCAGGCTCGGCCACAGCACGCTGGTGTCGAGGGTCGCCGTGAACACGACCCCATCCTGTCAGTCTGCGAGGTCAGAGTCGGGCTGCCCGCCTTGCGGCGACCGCCTTCCTCGCCGCTCTGAGGTCCTCGAGCGTCTGCTCGATGTTGTCTTCGTCGACGGCGTCGCGCGTGGCGGCGAGCATGTCGTACTGACGCTCCCGCCGGCGCTCTCGGTACTCGAGCAGATCCGCGAGGAGAATGCGTCGGTGCGTTCCCGCCTTCTCGAATGGGATCTCACCCTCGTCGAGGAGCTTCACAATGGTCGGGCGGCTCACGTTCAGCAGATCCGCTGCCTGCTGGGTGGTGAGCCGTGTTGCCTGGGGTACAACTGACACGGCAAGCCCGCTCTGCATCGCGTCCACGATCTTGCGGAGAGCGAGGTAGACCTCTTCCGGAAGCTCGACCTGGTCGCCTGGACGCGTCCCCGCAAGGAAGTACCTTGGCTCGGGAAGAGCCCGACCGGCGGCCTCATGGGCGGTGAGGAAGTCCAGCACAGGGGCAAGCTCGACTCCCCTGCTGGGAAGGTACGTCTCTTCAACAACTGCAGCGCGAGACACGGAAATCACCTCAATACACGTAAACGCAGGTGGTTGCGTTTGTTGCGATTACGGTAGCACGCGTCGCTGACAGGTCAATAGGAGCGCGCTGGGGCAACGATCAGATGCCTCGTCAGGACACCCCGAGCCGTGCGAGCGCGTAGCTCCACGGAATGCGCTCCTGCTCGAGGCGTATGTTGCCCTCCGCGCTCAGCGACTGGAGAGTCGCGCGCTCATCAGGCGTGAGCAGCTCGAACACGCCGACGTTCGGATCCGGATCGATCCCCCACAGATCACGGTGATCGAACAGAGTATCCATATCCATCAATACTGACGTTGCGTCCACACCCCTGGCTCGAAGTCGGTTGAGTATGGCGAATCCGTGCGAATCGAGATCGCCCCAGTAGGTGACCATTTGCGCCCACGGGAGGCGGGCGACGAGATCGACGCGGTGACCGCCACCGTGCACTGCTACTGCTTGGGGCACATCCGGCATCGCGAGCAGGGTGGCGAGGTTCTCGAACACGAACACGCGCTCGGGTCGGATCGTGCTTGCCGCAAGGTCGTCGACGGGCGCCGACACATCGGTGAGCCCCTGGAACGAGAGCGACGGATCGAGAGCACGGATCCGTATGAGCGGTGACGGCTCGCGAAGGCCCAGTCCGGGCGCTCCGGTTCCCGCCCGATGCAACGCCTCGACGAGTCCGCGGCGAGATTCGATCCATTTGGTGTGGATGCCGCGGATCGGCAGTTCCCGCACCAGGTGGCCCGATTCCGGGTTCTCGCGCAACCAGGCCAGCACATGGACGAGCCTGTCGAAATCGGCGCCATCGAGATC
>NZ_JASBSF010000022.1 GCF_030149085.1 Microbacterium sp.
CACGACCAGAGCGACTTCGCGGGTCTGACGCGGCTGGGCGACGAGCTCCGCGAGGTGGAATCAGAGACTGCCACGCTGGAGGAGCGCTGGTTCGAGCTCACCGAGCTCGCAACCTAGCGGCGAGTTTGCCCACGCTATACCCCCTGGGGTATAGTCTCACTATCTTCTCCCCAAGAAAGTGAGTGCTCCATGCGCATCGTCATCGTGGGCGGCGTGGCCGCTGGGATGAGCGCGGCCGCCCGCGCCCGACGTCACGACGAGTCAGCCGAGATCATCGTTCTCGAGCGCGGCCCCGAGGTCTCGTTCGCGAACTGCGGCCTTCCGTACCACGTCGGCGGCGAGATCCCCCACGAGGGATCGCTGCTGCTCCACACCCCCGAGACGCTGCGAGCGAGCCTCAACCTGGACGTGCGGACCGGACACGATGTGACAGCGATCGATACTGCCGCGAAGACCGTCACTGTCGCCTCAGCATCCGGTGTTGACGAACTGGCCTACGACGCACTCGTGCTCGCGCCGGGCGCCGTCGCCATCCGGCCGCCGCTCCCCGGGCTCGACTCCCCGCGCGTGCGGACGCTTCGCACCGTCTCCGACGCTGTGACCCTCAAGAAGTGGGTCGATGAGGGCGCTCGACGCGGGGTGGTGCTCGGCGCGGGCTTCATCGGCCTCGAAGCCGCCGAAGCGCTCCGCCACCGCGGACTCGAGGTCGACGTCGTGGAGCTTGCCCCGCACGTTCTTCCGCCGCTCGAGCGCGAGATGGCGTCCGTCGTGACGACGCAGCTGCGGAACCTCGGCATCCGCGTTCACGCTGGTGTCGCTGCCGAGCGCGTCGAGGTCGGCGACAACGAGGATGTCGTGGTGCTCGCGGATGGCACCCGGATCCCGACCGATCTCGTCGTCCTCTCGGTCGGCGTTCGACCCGACACTGCGTTCGTCGAAGCAGCAGGAATCGAGACCGCTCGCGGCGCCATTGTCGTCGACGATCGCGGTCGCACGTCCGCCGAGAGCGTGTGGGCAGCCGGCGACGCCGTCATCAGCACGGATGCCGTCACCGGCATCCAGCGCCCCGTGCCGCTTGCGGGCCCCGCCAACCGCGCCGGCAGGCTCATCGCCGATGACATCTTCGGTATGGCTGGCGGCCGTCCCATCCCGCAACCCGTGGGGACAGCCATCGTGCGGGTCGGTGAGATCACAGCGGCGATGACCGGCGCGAACCGCGCGAGCCTGGATGCTGCAGGAATCGACTACACGACAATCCACCTGCACCCGATGCAGCACGCCGGCTACTTTCCCGGCGCCTCGACCGTACACATGATCGTGCACATCTCGAAGCGCGATGGGCGGATCCTCGGCGCACAGGCAGTCGGTTATGAAGGAGTCGACAAGCGCATCGACGTTCTCGCGACGGCGATCCGCGCGGGTCTGCCCGCCACCGACCTCATGGATCTCGACCTTGCCTACTCCCCGCCGTACGGTCAGGCCAAAGACGCCGTGAACCTCGTCGGGATGGTCGCTGA
>NZ_JASBSF010000026.1 GCF_030149085.1 Microbacterium sp.
TTGTTGTCGGGAAGAAAGCCCAGCATCGTGCGGACGTAGTCGATCGCGTCATCCTCGTCTTCGGCGAGATAGTGCGCAACTCCCGACCGGGTGTTGTGCGTGTAGGCGCCGCCGAGCTCTTCCATCCCGACGTCCTCGCCGGTGACGGTCTTGATGACATCGGGGCCTGTCACGAACATCTGGCTCGTCTTGTCGACCATGATGACGAAGTCGGTGAGGGCGGGGGAGTACACGGCGCCACCGGCAGCAGGCCCCATGATGATCGAGATCTGCGGGATGACACCCGACGCGCGCGTGTTGAGTCGGAAGATCTCACCGTATTTTCCGAGGGCGACCACACCCTCCTGGATGCGCGCGCCGCCGGAATCCAGGATGCCGATGATCGGCATCCCGCACCGCAGCGCCAGCTCCATGACCTTGATGATCTTCTCGCCGGCTACTTCGCCGAGCGATCCGCCGAAGGTTGAAAAATCCTGGGCGTAGACCGCTACCGTGCGGCCATGGATCGTGCCGGTGCCGGTGACCACGGAGTCGCCGTAGGGGCGCGACTTGTCCATCCCAAAGGCTGTCGTGCGGTGCCGCACGTATTCGTCGAGCTCCGTGAAACTGCCGGGATCGACGAGCAGCTCGATGCGCTCACGGGCCGTGAGCTTGCCCTTGGCGTGCTGCTTCTCGCGGGCTGACTCCTCGGCGGAGACGACAGCCTCCTGGTAGCGCGCGCGCAGGTCGGCGATCTTGCCGGCCGTCGTGAACAGGTCGTTGTCGTCGGTCACGCCTCCACACTATCGGCGTGTCGCGGGAAGCCCTTGGAGACCAGCGACAACGCGCCGCGGCATCCGTTATGCCTTTCCCGATGCGGAGGCGGTGGTCATTGCCCTCCCGGAGGTAGGCGATATCCCCGGCGTAGGCCATTTGGTGGGGGAATCTGCCTACCTCCGCGATTTCTCCTACCGTGACGATTCGCGTCGGGGTGGCCGAGACTGGCGGCCCTACAGTGAACGGATGCAGGCAGTCGACTTTCCGCGGACGGCGGCCATCGCTAGCCGACTGGATGTCCTCGCGCACACGGGGTCCACGAACGCCGACCTTCTGGCGAGCGTGGCACGGCAGCCGGATGCCTACCCCCACCTCTCCGTGCTGGTGACTGACGACCAGCGGTCGGGGCGGGGACGGCTGGATCGCACGTGGACTGCTCCGGCGGGAGCTGCCCTCGCGATCTCGGTGCTCGTTCGGGTACCGCATTTGCCGGCCGACCAGCGTGGCTGGGTTCCGCTGATCACCGGCGCGGCGATGACACTCGCGATTCGGGGCCAGTTCGCCGCCGACGTTCTAGATGGCAGCTCGCGCGTGGCGCTGAAGTGGCCGAATGACGTTCTGATCGACGGGGCGAAGGTGTGCGGCATCCTGTCGCAGATGGTGCCAGGTGAGCCCGACGCCATCGTCGTCGGCGCGGGGGTCAATACGCGGATGACGCCCGAGCAGCTTCCCGTGCCCACGGCGACCTCGTTGGCGATCGCCGGAGCAGACGTCGACCTCGATCGCCTGCTCGCCGACTACCTCCGGGTTCTCGACCGGATGCTGCGGGCCGCCGTGTCCGCGGCGGGCGCCAGCGACGTTCGCGCCGAGATTCAGCGGCTCTGCGGGACCCTCGGGCGCGAGGTCCGTGTGATGCTGCCCGATGACCGGGTGCTGGAGGGTACCGCCGCCGCGCTCGACGATGCCGGGCGACTCGTCGTCGCGGTGGGCGGCGAATCAGTGCCGGTCGCGGCGGGGGACGTCATCCATGTCCGCTGAGACCCCCCACAATGGGGGTATGTCGCTGCATCCAGGCACAGGTCCGTCGGGGTACTCCCCGCCGCCGACCTCTGTCGGGCGGCCGCTGGCTCCCGCGCCCGGTGTCTCGACACCCGAACTGCTGATCGCCAAGATCCGGGGTCGCCGGCCCGCGCTGATCCTGTCGGCGATCGTGCTCGTCGCTGTCGCCGCAGCGGCCGGGTACTTCTACGACAACCTGCCGGCGCCGTTCGAGAACTGGATGCTGCTGGCGGCAGCTGCCGTGGTCATCTTTGTGCTCGTGTTCCTGCCGTTTCTGGCCTGGCGTGCTCACGTGTACACGATCACGACGCGACGTGTCATCGAGCGCAGCGGGCTGTTCGTGACCCGGCGACGTGAGCTCGCTCACGTTCGCGGATACTCGGTGCAGATGCGCCGCGGACCGCTGCAGCGCCTCGCCGGCAGCGGCACGCTCATCCTCTCCAACGGTGTCGACGCACCGATGCGGATGACGCGAGTTCCGCAGGTGGCGCTCGTTCACGAAGTGCTCATCGATCAGGTTGAGGTCAACCAGATCCTCGCCCACCGCGACGGTCAGGCACCGCCCGAGTCCTGAGGCGACCCGGGCCTGCGGGCCGCCGACGCGAGCGATCCGGCCGGTTCGCGCCAGAATGGATCCGAACGGGAGGACTGCTATGACCTATCGCGTCGGTGTGATCGGCGGCGGACAGTTGGCGCGGATGATGATCGCGCCTGCTGTCGAACTCGGCGTCGAGATCCAGGTGCTCGCCGAGCAGGAGGGGATGGCTGCGGCGCTCGCGGCATCCGCCATCGGCGACTACCGAGACGCCGACACCGTTCTCGCGTTCGCGCGCGAGGTTGATGTCGTCACCTTCGATCACGAGCACGTGCCGCAGCAGGTGCTTCGCGCGCTGGTGGACGCCGGCGTGGCAGTACACCCCGGCCCCGACGCCCTCCGCTACGCGCAAGACAAGCTGCTGATGCGCACGCGACTGCAGGAGATGGGGATGCCGCAGCCCGACTGGGCTGCCGTCACCGGTCCCGATGAGCTCGCCGCCTTCCTCGATGCACACGGCGGTCGGGCCGTCGTGAAGACGCCTCGGGGTGGATACGACGGCAAAGGTGTGCGGGTCGTTTCGTCGCCGGATGGTGCTGCCGACTGGTTCACGGCGCTCGCCGAGGATGCCGGGGGCGGTGCGCTGCTGGTCGAAGAACTCGTCGAGTTCACCCGAGAGCTCGCGCAGCAGGTGGCCCGCACGCCGTCGGGCGCGGTTCGCGCCTATCCCGTGGTCGAGACCGTCCAGCGTGACGGTGTGTGCGCCGAGGTGCTCGCGCCGGCGCCGGGCGCCAGTGCTCGCCTCGCCGCGACAGCTGCCGAAGTCGGCGAGCGGATCGCCGAGGGGCTCGGTGTCACGGGGATGCTCGCCGTCGAGCTGTTCGAGACGGCGGATGACCGCATCCTCGTGAACGAGCTCGCGATGCGGCCGCACAACAGCGGCCACTGGAGCCAGGACGGTGCCGTGACGAGCCAGTTCGAACAGCACCTGCGTGCCGTGCTCGACCTCCCGTTGGGGGATACGTCGCCCGTTGCGCCGTGGTCGGTGATGATCAACATCCTCGGCGGGCCCAGCGAGGGCGGCCTCTCATAGCGGTTCGCTGCGGCGATGGCTCAGCATCCGGCTGCTCGTATTCACACCTACGGCAAACAGCCGCGCCCGGGACGCAAGGTCGGGCACGTGAACGCCTTCGGCGCGGACCTCGACGACGTCGTCTACGACGCGCGCGCGGCAGCCGCGTTCTTCCAGGACTGAGGCGATACCGGGCGTCGGGACGGATGCCTAGTTCGAGGGCAGGCCGCGTCCGGTCAGCCACGCGCGCATCCGGTCGCGACCGTTCAGCCCCGCCGCATCCTTCACGCGACGGATGACGGCCTGACTCCATCCCGTCGGGCGTCCCTGGCTCGCGTGGTAGGCGGCGATCTCGGTGTCGTAGGCGGCGACGTCGGCATCCGTGATCGGCGTGTAGCGCTCGCGGGAGTGCACGACGCCCGGCGCGAGGCGCGGTTTGATCCCTGCGGTGTCGGTGGGATCGGGATACCCGACAGCGAGGCCGAACGCCACCATCGCCCGGGCGGGTAGCCCGATCAGCTCGGCAGCGCGCTCAGGGTTGTTGCGAACCGACCCGAGGTAGCAGGTTCCGAGCCCCAACGACTCCGCCGCGATGACCGCGTTCTGCGCGGCGAGCGCAGCGTCGACGAAGGCAACGAGGGTGGATTCAAGGTAGTCGGCAGCCTCGTCCGATGCGCCCTGAGCCGCCGCTATCGCCGAGGCGCGGGCCCAGTCTGCGATGAACAGCAGAATGACGGGAGCGTCAGCAACGAAGGTGCTCGCGCCGACCTCGCCCACGAGGGCACGGCGGGTCGCAGCATCCCGAACCTCGACGACGCTCCACAGCTGCAGGTTCGAGGAACTCGCGGCCGATTGGGCGGCAGCGACCATCGCGGTGATTGCCTCGTCGCTCACCGGCGCGTCAGTGAAGCTGCGCACCGTGTGGTGACGCAAGAGCCCTGCCAGCGTTGCCGAGTTGAGCGCGGCCGGCTCGGTCAGCTCGGGAGCCGCAGCGCCATACCGGGCGCGCAGCAGAGCATCGATGTCGTCCGCGATGCTGACGTGTTGTTCTGTCATCAGATCCCCTATCTTGCCTCCTATCTTGCCGAGTGCTGAGAGGTGATGCGCATGATGCTCTAGAATCGGCATCATGCGCACCACGCTTTCCATCGATGACGCGCTACTTTCGCGCGCCAAGAAGCGCGCAGCCGACCGGGGCGTCACCCTCGGCGCCTTTCTGGATGACGCCCTGCGTGCCTACCTCGTCGAGAAGCCAGAGACCGCGGCTGTCGTCGACCTGCCCTCTTTCGAGGCTGGCGGAGTGCTGCGGGGGGTAGACGTCAGCTCCAATCGAGCGCTCTACGACCTGCTCGATGAGGACGAGTCGGTATCCCCGTGATTCTGGTCGATGTCAACGTGTTGGTTGCTGCCAGCGCCACCCGACATCCGGACCATGAGCCGGCCAGACGTTTCCTCGTGGAGCGTCTGGCTTCGGATGAGGTGCTCGTCCCCGATGCGGTGTGGTCAGGGTTTGTACGAGTGGCCACGAGTCGTCGAGTCTTCGAGAAGCCGTTGACACTTCCCGAAGCGGCCTCCTACGCCAAAGCCATCACCCGGGCTCCGGGCTACCGGTCTGTTCCCGGCCTCTCTGACGGGATCGAGCCGTTCCTCGACATGTGCGTTGCTTCCGGTGCGATCGGAAACCTTGTGTCGGATGCCTACATTGCGGCAGTCGCCCGTGCCCACGCGTGCCCGGTCGCGACCTTTGATCGCGACTTCGGTCGCTTTGAGGGCATCGAAGCAATCCGCCCTTCCTGACGGATTCTCCCTTCGGGGGTGCCGTTGCGGGCAATCCCCAGCCATGCACCCTAGCCTGGTCCGGTGACCGCTGCGCTCCACAGTTCCCCCGCCCCGCTCGTCGGTGTCGTCATGGG
>NZ_JASBSF010000044.1 GCF_030149085.1 Microbacterium sp.
GATCTCCACTCAGCCACCGCAAGACCCGCGCGTTCGGGTCGGCCTCCAGAATCAGCGCACGCACGAGCAGGGTCAGCGGAATCGACAGGATCGCCCCGAGCGGACCGATCACAAACGTCCAGAAGATCACCGAGAAGAAACTCAGCGTGAGGCTGAGGCTGACGGCATCCGCAACGAACTTCGGCTGGACGAGCACCTGCAGCACGACGTTCACGATGCAGTAGATCGCGATGACGGCCAGAAACAGCGGCCACCCCCCGACGACCAGCGCGAGAACAGCTGGCGGAATGAGGCCGAGGATGAACCCGATGTTGGGGATGAAGTTGGTGACGAATGCCAGGATCGCCCAGACCACCGGCGCCGGTACTCCGATTGCGGCGAGCGCGATGCCGTCGATGATGGCGACGATCGCACCGAAGATGGCGTTGACGATGTAGTAGCGCCGGGTTCCGACCGTGAAGGTGCGAACCCGGGCGAGTGTCCCGTCGACCGCGGAACCGAAGACAGCCCGGAGTCGGTTGTACCGGGCAGCGTCTGCGGCCATGAAGATGACGTAGGCGAGCACGAAGAACAACCCGATCGCGACCCCGACGACCATCCCCGACACCGATGTCGCCACGCTGAGCAGGCGCGAGGGTTCGAGGAAGGACGCGAGGGTGTCGGCAGCCTGCCGGTCCCAGCCCATATCGGCGAGCCACTGCTCGATCCCATCGACCGTGGTCTGCAGCTGCGCGACGTAGTTGACGACGAGGCGCGCGAACTGCGTTCCCGCGAACAGAAGGAGAAGCGCCATCGCGGTCAGGATCACGTACGCGAGCAGGATGACGGCGGTCGTGGCGGTCCACATCGGCCATCCGCGCCGGCGCAACAGCCCCTGCAGGGGATGGCAGATGATCACGATCACTGCCGCGAGCGCCAGCGGGCCGACGATCTCCCGGGCCCAGGAAAGCCCGACGAGGACGACCACAGCCGCCGCCAGGCCGATCAGCACCCGCAGCATCGGCGACGAGCTCGAGGGCACTTCGGAGGGCGGGGCGGAACTCACGGCGTCAGGTTACCGCGCCGCCCTCGGAACCGGCCGTCATGAGGGGGTCTGAGGCGGCTCGGCCTCGCGGTGGTGCGGAAGGGTCTTCTCGGCATCCTGTGGAAGAGCCTTCACCAGAGCCTCGACCTGCCGCGAGAGAGCACGAACCTGGCCACGGGTCGCGGTTTCCTGATCGTCGCTTCCCGATACCGTCGCGGCCCGCTCGACGAACCAGGACGCGGTTGTTGCGGTGACGACACCGACGACGCCGATTCCCACTGACATCAGCACGACGGCGACGACCCGGCCCCAGGCCGTGATGGGGTACAGGTCCCCGTAGCCCACGGTCGTGACCGTGACGAATGCCCACCAGATCGCGTCACCGAAGTTGAGGATGTTCGCCCCGGGCGCGGGGCGCTCGACGTCCAGGACCGCGAGCGAGCAGATCCAGATGAGGATGGCTACAGTTCCGCCTGCGAGGACAGCTGCCTGGGCGCGTAGTTGGTCACCTTTGGACATCTTCTGGATCTCGGTGATCGCGCGAACCAGCCGGAGGGGCTTGAGAACGGGCAAGACCACGACCGCGAGGTCGAACAGATGACCCCGGAACCACGCACCCTTCTTCGCAGCCAGCCCGAGCCGGACCAGATAGTCGATCGCGAAGATCACCCAGGTCACGGCCATGATGGCCCGCATGATGGCGTAGTCAGGCCCTTGGAGGTTGGCGATCACCTGCCACGAGTAGGCGACGATGAAGGCGAAGGATGCCACCACCAGGGGCCAATAGGTCAGTCGTTGCCAGCGTTCTTCGGTCATGATCTGAGAGTAGTGAGACTCACGGCGTGGCCTGGCGTTGACGAGCCGCACGTCCAACGGCGCCGCCGCGACAGTTCCCCACCAGCAGGGGTGAGGATGCCGCGGGGCGCCGCTGGGTCGAGCTCAGGCGAGTGCCTTCGCCTTGATCTTCTCGAAGTCGTCCGCCGTGATCGTGCCGGCGTCGCGCAACTGCGCGGCCTTGGCGATCTCGTCCGTCGCACTCGCGCCGGCTGCTGACCGGATGTACGCGTCAGTCTCCCGGCGCGCTGCCTCAGCCTGTGCGACACTCCGCTGAGCCATTCCCTTTCCACGCGCGATGAGGTAGATCAGCGCAGTGAGGATGGGCACGAAGATCAGGAAAATGATCCAAACTGCCTTGGCGAAGCCGCCCAGGTTCTGGTCGCGCACGAGGTCGGCGAGGATCGAGAAGAGCAGGAACAGATAGGCGACGAACACGTACGCCCAGAGCATCCAGATGATGAATTCCCAAAAGTTCATCGGGTGGGGTCCTTCCATGGTCGGCGCGACGATCGCGCCTGAATAACCTTCGGGCCGCGGGGAGTGAGGCACATCACCCTTCCGGGGTGAATCGCGAACTGGCGCTCGCTCGTAGACTCTCGCGACGTGACCATCAGACCTCTCGCCGGCCTCACCGCCCGCTCCGTCGGCCGGGAACTGCTCGCGGGAGTAACCCTGCTTGCGATCGCCGTGCCCTTGAACATCGGATACGCCCAGATCGCGGGGCTGCCTCCGACGGCCGGACTCTACGCACTGATCGTGCCGACGATCATCTTCGTTGCCGTGACCTCCTCACGCCACGTCGTCGCCTCCCCTGACGCTGCGGCGGCTGCGCTGGTCGCCTCATCTGTCGGGGGGCTCGCGGTCGCCGGGTCTGATCAGTACCTGGTCATGGCTATGGCGCAGGCGATCATCTCCGGCATCGCCTTCGTCGTCATGGCGGTGTTCCGGCTGGGGTTCCTCGCGAACTTCCTCTCGGCGCCGATCCTCGTCGGCTTCGTCGCGGGGCTTGCCCTCGACATCCTGGTGTCGCAGATCGCGAAGATGCTGGGGGTGCCGATCGCGTCCGGATCCGAGTTCATCGAAAAGCTCGTGCAACTGGTCGAGGGGCTTCCCCAGCTGAACGTGTGGGCGCTGTGCATCTCGGCGGGGTCGCTGGTGATCCTGCTGGTGGGCAGGCGCTGGCTCCGGGTGGCACCGTGGGCGCTCGTGGTGATCGTGGTCTCGACGGTCGTCGTATCGATCACCGACGCCGACCAGGCGGGGGTCGATGTGCTGGGCGAGGTGACCGGTGGCCTGCCCACCCTGACCTGGCCGATCCTGGATTGGGGGACCTGGATAGCCCTCGTTCCGTCGGCTCTCGCGCTCACCCTGGTCACGGTGGCCGAGGGGTTGCTGCTGTCGCGTTCGTATGGCGAGCGGCATCGCTATCGCACCGACCCCAATCGGGACCTGCTCGCCTTCGGTCTCACCAACATTGCGGGCGGGGCAAGCGGTAGCTTCGCCATCGGGTCTTCAACCTCGCGCAGCGCCGCAATGGAGCAGGCCGGTGCCCGGTCCCAGCTGCCCTCGCTCGTGACAGCAGCCGGGACACTCCTGCTGTTGCTGTTCGGAACCTCAGCGCTCGCGCTCATCCCCTCACCGGCCATCGGCGCGGTTGTGGCTGTTGCCATCCTTCCGCTGCTGGGCATTCGCGAGTTGACGCGGCTCTGGCGCGTCGAGCGGGGCGAGTTCGTGGTGGCTGCAGTCTGCTTCGCCGTCACGCTCCTGGTCGGCACCATTGCCGGAATCGCCGTTGCGTTCGTTCTTGCCCTGATCAATGTCACGCGACGCGCGGCATCCGCACCGGTCGATGTTCTCGCCGGGGCCGAGGACGGCGGCGCGATCCTCGAGACGGCGGAGCCGGGCACGACCACGGCTCCCGGCGTGGTGATCCTGCGGCTTGCGGCACCCTTGTTCTTCGCGAACGCCGCGAGCTTCGTCGGGGCCGTCAAGGCGAGCGTCGGCGCCGCCGGCA
>NZ_JASBSF010000047.1 GCF_030149085.1 Microbacterium sp.
CCCATCTGCTCGTGCTCGCCCGGGGAGAAGAGGGTTATCACCGGCTCGCGTCGGCCCTCACGCGCGCGCAGCTGCAGGGGTCCGAGAAGGGGCGTCCGCACTACGACCTCGAGCAGCTTGCGGCCTTCGCCCGCGGTGAGGAACGCCTCGACGGGCTCACCGGAACCCGCAACCGTTCGGAGTGGGCGGTGCTCACCGGATGCCGCAAGGGAGCGGTGCGCCGCGCGCTCGCCGATGGCGGACCGGATGCCGCAGCCGCCGCCCTCGACGAGCTCGTCGCCCTGTTCGGTCTGGACGCCGTGCATGTCGAGCTCATTGACCACGGCAATCCGTCAGACACGCGTGAGAACGACATCCTCGCCGCGCTCGCCGCCGATAGGGGCCTGCCGCTGCTCGCGACCAACAACGTGCACTATGCCGCCCCGACGCGCGCGCAACTTGCTGCGGCGGTGGCAGCGGTACGCGCGAACCGGGGGCTCGACGAGCTCGACGGCTGGCTTCCCTCCCATGCCGGCGCGCACCTGCGCTCGGGGGCGGAGATGGCCGAGAGGTTCGCCCGGTATCCCGGCGCGGTCGCCAACACCGTGACCCTTGCCGACGAACTGGCCTTTCCGCTGCGCCGGGCCAAACCCGCGCTCCCGAAACTCCCCGTCCCCGAGGGGCACACCCCGATGACGTGGCTGCGACATCTCGTGTGGGAGGCGGTGCCCCGCAAGTATCCGGATCTCTCGCCCGCGAACCGTGACCGCATCGAGAGGGAACTCGGCGTCATCGAGATGAAGGACTTCCCCGGGTACTTCCTTATCGTGCACGGCATCGTGCAGGAGGCGCGGCGGCGAGGCATCCTGTGTCAGGGGCGCGGGTCGGCGGCCAACAGCGCCATCTGCTATCTGCTTGATATCACCGCGGTCGACGCGATCGCCTACGACCTGCCATTCGAGCGGTTCCTCTCGAGCTTGCGTGACGAAGAGCCCGACATTGACGTCGATTTCGACTCCGACCGGCGCGAAGAGATCATCCAGTGGGTCTATGCCACGTACGGGCGGGATCGCGCCGCGCAGGTGGCGAACGTCATCCAGTACCGCCCCAAGAATGCGGTGCGCGACATGGCCAAGGCGCTCGGGTATTCGCCGGGGCAACAGGATGCCTGGTCCAAGCAGGTCGAAAGGGGGGCCCACGCGCCCGGAGGCTCGCTGCAGCGCGTAAGCGATGCGGCGAGTGGGCGTGGGGAGGGGAGTTCTCTGGAGAGCGGACCCGAGCACGACATCCCCGCCCAGGTCATCGCGTACGCGGGCGAGCTGATGAAGGCGCCACGGCATCTCGGCATCCATTCGGGTGGGATGGTGCTCACTGAGCGGCCTGTCGGCGAGGTCGTGCCGATCGAGCATGCGCGCATGGAGAACCGCACCGTGATCCAGTGGGACAAGGATGACGCCGCGTGGATGGGCCTCGTGAAGTTCGACCTGCTGGGGCTCGGGATGCTCGCGGCCCTGCAGTACTGCTTCGACATGATCCGCGAGGCGACGGGGGAGGAGTGGGAGTTGTCGACCCTACCCAAGGAAGAAGCGGCCGTGTACGACATGCTGTGCCGGGCTGATTCGATCGGGGTCTTTCAGGTCGAGTCGCGCGCGCAGATGGGGCTGCTGCCGCGCCTGCAGCCGCGACGGTTCTACGACCTCGTGATCGAGATCGCCCTCATCCGTCCCGGTCCGATCCAGGGCGGTGCGGTGCATCCGTTCGTGCGGCGCAAGCTCGGGCAGGAGCCGGTGACCTACGCTCACCCGAAGCTCAAGCCGGTACTCGAACGCACGCTCGGGGTGCCGGTGTTTCAGGAGCAGCTCATGCAGATGGCCGTCGCGATCGGCGAGTGCACCCCCGAAGATGCCGACCTGCTGCGCCGGGCGATGGGATCCAAGCGCGGGCTCGAGCGTATCGAGTCGCTGCGCGAGAAACTCTACGAGGGGATGGCGCGCAACGGCCTTGTCGGTGAGGAAGCCGATGCGATCTACGCCAAGATCCAGGCCTTCGCGAACTTCGGCTTCGCCGAATCGCACTCCCTCTCTTTCGGGTTGCTCGTGTACGCGAGCTCGTGGATCAAGCTGCACTACCCGGCAGCGTTTCTTGCCGGGTTGCTGCGCGCGCAGCCGATGGGGTTCTACTCCCCGGCGACCCTCGTCTCGGATGCCCGTCGCCACGGCGTGGAGGTGCGCCGCCCCGATCTACACGCCTCGGGAGTGTGGGCCGGGGTCGAGCCGTTGATGCCAGATCCGGCATCCGTCCCTCCGCTCATCCGGGAGGGGCAGGACGCTCGGGAGGATGCTGCGGGGAATATTGAACCTCCCGAACGGTCACAACCTCCCGAAACGCCATGCCCTCTCGTACGGATGCCGACGCCCACGGGCATGGATGCCTGCACACATCGCATCCAGCCGCCGGTGGGTCCGTTCGATCGTGATGCGCCGGATGAGTCGGCAGCCCACCGCCGCGATGGGAACTTCGCGGTGCGGTTGGGGCTCGCGGGCGTCAAGGGCGTTGGGCAGCCGACCGCCGTGCGCATCGTCGCCGAGCGGGATGCGCACGGGCCGTTCCGCGATCTGCGTGATCTCGTGCGCCGAACGGGGGTGACCGAGGTGCAGCTCGAGGCACTGTCGACCGCTGGCGCGTTCGAGTCACTGGGCATCTCGCGCCGCGAGGGGGTGTGGCTCGCAGGGGCCGCAGCTCAGGATCGCGCCGAGTACCTGCCCGACTCGCTGGTGTCGGTGCAGCCGCCCCTCTTCACCGATCCAACGAGTTACGACATTCTCGCCGCCGACTTGTGGGCGACCGGCATCTCGACCGACGACCACCCGCTCACCCACTATCGCGCGCCTCTCGACGCACGCGGAGTGCTCACTTCCCGGGAGATCCGCAGCCACGAAACCGGGCGCCGCATCGAGGTCGCGGGACTCGTCACCCACCGGCAGCGGCCGGCGACGGCATCCGGAATCACCTTCCTGAACCTCGAGGACGAGCACGGTGTCGTCAACGTCATCTGCTCGGTCGGGGTCTGGAACCGCTATCGGCGGGTTGCGCGGGACGCTCCGGCGCTCATCGTGCGGGGGATGCTGGAACGCTCGCCCGAGGGGGTGACGAACGTGCTCGCCGACCGCTTCGAGGACCTGCGTGTCGGGGTGCAGCACCGCTCGCGAGACTTCCACTGATCTCCCTAAGCTGGCGTCGTGAGCGATCCCGAACACGTCGAGGCGCTGCCTGCCACCATGCGTGCCGTCGTGTATGACGCGTACGGACCGCCCTCGAACCTCCGGGTCGAGCAGGTCCCCGTGCCGCGGCCCGCCGCGGGTGAGGTGCTTGTGCAGCTCGTGGTGACCTCCGTCAACCTGAGCGACTGGGAGACGCTGCACGGCGACCCCTTCTACGCGCGCATCGGCGGGCTCACCAGGCCCGTGCGACGCATCCTCGGTTCGGACATTGCAGGCATGGTCGTCGCCATCGGTCGGGGCGTCTCCCGGTTCGCGGTCGGCGACGAGGTCTACGGTGACATCCTCGAACGCAAGGGAGGCTTTGCCGAGTATGCCGTCGCTCCGGAGTCAGCCCTCGCTCGAAAACCGGCACAGCTGAGCTTCGCCCAGGCCGCCGCGATCCCGCAGCCCGGGGAGATCGCCGTCGAGGCGATGACCAAGGCCCGCCCGGGTTCCCGCCTGCTCGTCAATGGAGCAGGTGGCGGGTCGGGGGCGTTCCTGCTTCAGCTCGCGAAAGCCGCCGGGATGCATGTCACCGGGGTGGACAACGCCGGGAAGCTCGACTTCATGAGGCTCATGGGCGCCGACGAGACCATCGACTACCGCGAGCAGGACTTCACCCGCACCGGGCCCTACGACCTCGTTGTCGACCTCGTCGCGTACCGATCGGTGTTCGCCTACCGACGGGCGCTGGCCCCGGGCGGGCGATGCTTTGTCGTCGGTGGCACGACCCGTGTGTTGATACGGATGCTGACCGTCGGCGCGCTTGTCGGTCTTGTCAGTGGGACTCGGCTGGGCGCACTTGCCGTGCCGACTGGACCTGCGCGGTTCGAGCCGCTCGCAGCCCGGTGCGCCGCCGGCGAGATCCAGGTGCCGATCGACGCCGAGTACAACCTCGTCCACACGCGGGAAGCGCTCGAGCATCATGGCAACGGTCGCGCGCTTGGCAAGGTGGTGGTCCGGATCCGCGACGACCCGTGATGCTTCGGTCGTGCGCGAAGTTGGTCTCTGTGCGATCACAGGGTCGGGCGTCGCGAGTCGTAGGAGCCGACCTCGGGGCGCCGTCCGTGGCCGTCGCGAATGACCGAGCGCGCGAGAGCGATCACGCTCGTGATGATCGCCGCGATGAACAGAACAAGGATGATGACGGACACGGTGGCTCCCTTCCGCCTCCATGTCACCCCGTCACGGATGCCGCACCCCACGGCCACCCTGCCGCGCGTGGCCCGGTCGTGCACGCGACCCGCGAAAACACAGGGTCTCGTGATGGCGCCGCGAGCCAGCATCCGCCGATTGGACCGCTTGCCACCCGCCAAAACGGCCCCCGACGACCTAAGTCATCGGGGGCCGCTATATCGCTGGGGGATCAGCCCTGTGCGGCGAGCGCGAAGCGGACGGTGCCGTCCTGCTCGAGCTGCGCGTCCAGGACGCGGTCATTGAGCGCAAGCGACGCTGCGGTGTCGAGGAACACGCGAGCGCCCTCGGTCACAACGACGGTGTCGTCAGGCTCGGGTGCGGGTGCCACGCTGAGCTCGAAGCCGGTCTCGGCGCCAGCATCCCGGATGCGCAGACCGCCGTCAGCTGCCTGCGGCACGCGGGCGACGATCGTCTTGACGGCCTCAGCGGCGGTGTCGGTCATGGTGAGCATGGGTGCTCTCCTTCCGTTGCGGTCTCTGGGCCAGCCACGATTCCGAGAGTTGGCAACGCTCGCAACCTCACAAGCGCCATACCCAGGGGATTCCCACGTTGGGACGTTGATCGGCTCGGTCGGGTCAGCGACGCCGCCTAGACTGGAGCAGCCAGCCTCTGTAGCTCAATGGAAGAGCAGTTCCGTCCTAAGGAAACGGTTGGGAGTTCGAGTCTCTCCAGGGGCACTTTCCGTAACGATCGCCGTGTGCGAAGGTGGCAGCCATGGATACGGATGCCGTCGGGCGCTGGGTCAAGGAGTATGAGAGAGCCTGGCGTGAGTGCGATGCGCCAGCGGTGCGCGATCTTTTCACCGAGGATGCGCATTACCTCACGTCACCATACGAAAAACCGCTCGTCGGGCACGAAGCGATCGAGGATTTCTGGAACGATCCGCAACCGTTCGAGATGGAGATCCAGTCGGTGACGGTTGATGGCTCTCACGCTGTCGTGCGCGTGCGGGTCACGTATCGCGACCCTGAGCAGGAGTACCTCGACCTCTGGGAGCTCGACTTCACGCCCGACGGGCGAGTCGAGCATTTCGTCGAGTGGGCCTACTGGCCCGGCAAGAGCTTCACCGCGTAGCTTCGACGGCGCACGCGGTCTCGAGCCTGAGGTGAAGCATCCCGTCGACCGACGTGCTGTCACGGATGCTCATCCGCTCGATGGGTAGCTCAGTGCTGTAGCGAATGTCCTGCTGCATCGCACGGTCGGGCAGATAGCCAGCGCGGTCCCAGGCTGCCAGGATGCGGGTCGCCGAGGCGGCATTGTCACCCGTGCGGAACGCCAGGTCAACGGTCAGTCGAGATCCGACCTCGCCGCAGGGAACTGCCGAGACAGGCGTTTGGTGGACTGTAACGGGGACGTCCTCCGGTGTCCGAAGGGGCGGCGTGCTCGCCTCGATCGTGGCGTGAAGCATCCGCGTGATCTCGTCTCGCGCCTGCGTGACAGTCAGGGGATCCGGTGCTGGCGTCGTGCCTCCCGGCGGCAGGATCGCGGCAGTGTTGCCGATCGCGGATGCGGCCATCTCGGTGAGCCTGTGGACATTGTCGTCTCCCCACGCGACGAGCACGAGCGAGCCCGAGAGGAGCACACCGCACACCAGGCCGGCTGCCAACCAGTCAACGGATCGTCTCCACGCGGCGATGGCGATGATGGCGCACACCACGATCAGGGTGACGCTGAGGATCGCTGACGCTGAGCTCCTGGCTGACGCGGCTTCGGCGATCTCTTCCAGCCAACCGGCCGCTGTCACCGGTTTGTCGTAGCCGACGTCGCCTCTCAGCATCACGAACAGAACGGTGGCTCCGCACAGCACAATTGTGCCGACGACGAGAGTAAGGATCGCGAGCGCTTTGATCGCCCGCGTAGCGACGCCCGAGGTGGTGCTCACCCGCTCACTCGCCGCCGCTGACGCCGGCCTCGTCGGGTTCCCACCGCAGGATGTCGCCGGGTTGGCACTCCAGCACGCGGCAAATGGCATCGAGTGTGGAAAAGCGCACGGCCTTGGCTCGACCGTTCTTGAGGACCGACACGTTGACGGGGGTGATGTCGATGGCGGAGGCGAGCTCCGAAACGCTCATCTTCTTCTTCGCGAGTTGGACGTCGAGATCGATCACGATGGCCATCAGACGACCTCAGACAGGTCCTGGCGCAGTTGCGTGGCCTGGCGAAGTAGGCCGCGCATCACGACAACCACGAGGGCAAGACCCGCGGCACAGATGAGTGAGATCAGTCCAGCGAGCGCCGTGAAAGGCCCACCAGCGCTCGCTGTATCGAGCACAACGAGGCCGGCGACGATCAGCAAGCCGGCGACGACAATACTGCCGATGATGATGTCGACCCACCGAAACGCGGCGTTGTCGAAGATACGGTCCTCCGCAGCGAGCGACAGAAGCGCCCACACGCAGACCAGCACGACCTGACCGCACAGCAGGAGCGCGTCAACCAAGAGGATGCCGGGAAGCTCGAGGGCTGCAAACTCGGGCGCGGCTTGTGCGAAGCTCCTGGCGTTGGCGGGAACGTAAGCCACCTGCACGAACACGATCGCGGCGAACAACACCACGATCAGGGCTTTGGTCGCCACAATCACCACGTTCCGCATCCGCGTTGTCCTATCGTTTATCGGTTGCAATCTATCGAAAAACGATAGTAGCTTAGCTGCTCGACCGAGGTCCACGGAACTCGGTGTGGGAGAAGGCGGGATGCTATGGCTACGAATGCCGAGAGGCTGCGGTCGGCGTACTCGCGCGCAACAGGGCCAGCACTCATCGTCGGCACTGTCGTGGGTGCGGTGCTCGGCCTGCTGGTCGTTCAGATCGTGGGGTCAGCCGCACCGTGGGGTGTTGCACTGACCTTCGGCGTCGCTGGCGTCGTGACGGCCGCGATCGCCGCCGGCCTCAGCTTGGCGGTCTTGGCTGGGATGAACACCTACGTGTCACCGTCGCCCCACGTTCGCGTCGCCGCCGCGACGCTGACCGCATCCGTCGCCACGGCGATGGTGTCGCTGGCGCTGCTGTGGATGCTGTTTCTTCGGGGGGTGCTGTGGATCGCCGCGCTCGCGGGGGTCGTCGCGGCGATCGTCGCACTCGGTCTAGCGCTTGTCGCCGAATGGCGGGCTCCGACCTTGCCTCAGCCGGCGCGGCGCGATCACATTCCCAGCGGTATCGCGCTGTGGCCGCTGGGAGCAGCCATGCTCCTTCCCATCGGCGGCGCGAGCTCGATATTCCTGCTCCGAGCCCAGCTGCATGTGCAGTGCGGCATCTACGTCGAGTCTGGCGTTTCTCAGGTCGAGGCGAACGGGTCGTGGGTCTGCGCGGACGGCATCAGCTACCTGATATCCGGGCTCGTGCTGAACTGTGGCCCTTTCGTCTTCGCCGTCGTCGGCGCCGTGCTCGCGCACCTGGTCGTTCGAGACGTTCTTGCTCGGCTCATCCTCGCTCTTCTCGCCGTGGCGAGCGTCGCCTGGGTCCTCGGATGGACCTGGTATGCCTCGCGTGCGCTTGTGTCATCGACCCCGCCCGACATCGACTCGCTCCACTACTGGTATCTCGCCGTGGGTCCCGCCGCAGCCGTGGCGGCAGCGGGACTGGTCTTCGGGCTAGTCGCTCTGCTCGCCCGCGCCTCGGGTACAAGGTGGATGCTGGGTCTCGCGATCGGCGGAATGCTCATCGCCAGCCTGTTAAGCCTCGGGGTCTCCGCCGGCACGTTCGTCGCCGCGGGCCTGCTGGGCGCGGCCTACGGTCGCGGGTTGAGACGCGAGCACCCCTGTGAGCCGCGCCGGAATGCAGCTGGAGCCAGCGACGATGCTGCCAGCCCGCTCAGGAGCGCGTGACCGCACCCCGGTTCGGTGCCACAGCGCGATACACCTCGAGCGCTGAGTCGCTCGGTACACCCTGGACGCAGACGTGGTCGGCACCGGCATCCAGATGAGCGCGGAGCCCATCGAGAAGGGTCGCGGCGTCTCCATGGACCACGATGCGATCTACCAGGTCGTCGGATCCCGATCCCTGAACGTCATCATCGCTGAACCCGCCGCGCTTCATGGTGTTGGTGTAGTTGTTCAGGCCGAGATACGGCGTGAGGAACGCGCGTGCGGCCTTGCGTGCGGACACCGGGTCGGTATCGAGTACGACGGTTTGCTCCGGCGCGACAAGGACCCCGTCCCCCAGTGTCTCGCGGGCTTCGGCGGTCTGCGCGGGCAGGGTGAGGTAGGGATGCGTCCCCGCACTGCGGGTGCGGGCGAGTTCGAGCATCCGAGGCCCGAGCGCGGAGAGTAGCCGGTCGTCCTGAGGCACGCCCTCGGCATCCAGCAGGTCGAGATAGCTGCTCATCGCCTCCAGCGGCCTGGCACGTTCGTGCTGGCGCTCACGGTGACCTGAGCCGATACCGAGCAGGAGCCGGCCGGGATGCCGCGCGACGATGCGATGATACGACTCGGCGAGTTCGGTGGCATCCGACATCCAGATGTTCACGATGCCGGTGGCCAGCACGATCGACTCGGTGGTGTCGAGCAGCCGCTCCGCTTCCACGAGATCGGCAGCGGGAGATCCGCCGAGCCAGATCGTGCCGTACCCGAGCCGCTCGATCTCCACCGCCATCGTTTCTTCGATGTCGGTGCTGCGTCGCCAGACCCCGAATTCACCTAGCCGATCCGTCCACGTCATTCCCCCATCCTCGCAGGCGTGTGGATGTCCAGCCCGGGGCTGCGCGGCACGTCCCTCAGGCATGATCGAACCGTGACCAGTCGATTCGTCGTGCGCACCCGCGCTGCGGTGGCCGCCGACGAGCTTTTCGATGTCTCGCTCGACATCGACGCTCACGTCGCCTCGATGGAGCAATCCGGCGAGCGGGCGATCTCGGGCGTCGTCTCGGGCCGCATCGACCTCGGTCAGGAGGTCACGTGGCGAGCCCGCCACTTCGGCATCTGGTTCACGATGACCTCGCGGATCACGGCGCTCGACCGACCAACGCGGTTCGTCGATGAGCAGGTGCGTGGGCCGTTCCGGTGGTTTCGTCACGAGCATCGCTTCGATGACGTCACCGGCGTGACGACCATGACCGACACGATCGATCTCGCTTCGCCGATTTTCGGCATCCTCGCCGAACGTGCTGTGCTTGTGCCCTACCTGCGGCGACTCATCCGTGTGCGCAACGCACATCTGCTCGACCGGCTCGGCCTGGGCCCGACGACCGATCCCGGTGCTGCCGCCTGGGAGCCGGGCGAGTCTTCGCCGTACCGCGCTTTCGAGAGCGCAACCCACCTCGGTCGAGGCGAGGCGGTGTGGGAGTTCGCGAGCCGCGAGGTGCTCCGCTGGGGCGTGAAGACGCGGAGCGGATTCCGAATCTTTGATGCGCACGAGGTGATCCCCGGGGAGCGGCTGCAGATCACCGCAGCGATCGGTCCCCTGTCGATCCGAGAGCCGGTCGAAGTCCGCAGCGTCATCCGTGAACCCGATCGGGTCGGCTTCTCATATATGGCTCTGCCGGGTCATCCCGTTCGCGGCGAGGAGGCGTTCATCGTCCACCGCGAGGGTGGGGATGTCTTCCTCAGCATCCGGTCACTCACAGCGCCCGCGAGCCGCGGCGTCTGGCGTTTCGCGTACCCCGTGCTGCGGGTGGCGCAGATGATTGTCCGGAGGCGGTATCAGAGCGCGCTGCGCTGAGCCCCACCCGCGCCTACCGGCGCAGCGCAGCTCGAACCGCGGAAGCGGGGTCCAGATCGATGCGTCGCAGCAGCTGGGCATTGAGAGCGACGACGACGGTGGACAGCGACATCAGGATCGCACCGACCGACATCGGCAGCACGAAGCCGATCGGGGCCAGGATGCCGGCGGCCAGCGGCACCGAGATGAGGTTGTACCCGCCCGCCCACCACAGGTTCTGCGTCATCTTCCGATACGTCCGGCGCGACAGCTCGATCACCGAGAGTACTGAGCGTGGGTCGGATGTCGCGAGGATCACTCCGGCAGAGGCGATCGCGACATCCGTGCCCGCACCGATCGCGATGCCGACGTCGGCCTGTGCGAGGGCCGGAGCGTCGTTGACGCCGTCGCCGACCATCGCGACCCGCTTGCCCTCCCGCTGAAGTTCACGTACCTTCGCAGCCTTGTCTTCGGGGCGCACGCCGGCGAACACCCGGTCGATGCCGAGGTCGTCGGCAACGGATGCGGCGACGCTCTCGGCATCCCCGGTGATCATGACGACCGTGATGCCCAGCCTGTGCAGCGCATCGACGGCCTCGCGGGACTCCGGCCGCACCCGATCGGACAGTGCCAGCCCGCCGATCACCTGCCCGTCGCGCGCGACGTGCAGGATGATGGCTCCCTTGTCGTGCCAGGATGCGGCGGCTTCGACCTCATCGGCGCCCAGCTGCTCCAGCATCCGGGGCCCGCCGACGCGGATCTCGTGTCCGTCGACCGTTGCAGTGACGCCGACGGCGGGGGAGGACGAGAAGTCGGTCGCCTGGGGGACACGGATTCCCCGCTCGGCCGCCGCGCGCACGATGGCCGCTGCCAGCGGGTGCTCGCTCACGTTTTCGGCGGCGGCAGCGAGGGCGAGCACGTCGTCGTCGTGCCACGCGCCCGCGGCCTCAATCGCCGTCACAGCAGGGGCGCCTTCGGTGAGCGTGCCGGTCTTGTCGAACATCACGGTGTCGACGGTACGCATGCTCTCCAGCGCCAGCCGATCCTTCACCAGGATGCCGGCCCGCGCGGCCCGCTCGGTGGCGATCGAGACGACGAGTGGGATCGCGAGGCCCAGCGCGTGTGGGCAGGCGATCACGAGCACGGTGATCGACCTGATCACCGCTGAGTCGGCGTCGCCGATGAGTGTCCAGACCACGGCGGTGATGACCGCAGAGCCGAGCGCGAACCAGAACAGCAGGGCCGCGGCGCGATCGGCGAGCCGCTGCGCGCGGGATGTCGAGTTTTGCGCATCCGCAACAAGGCGCTGGATGCCAGCCAATGCCGTGTCGTCGCCTGTCGCGGTGACCTCGATGCGAAGACCGGAGTCGACGGCCACGGTACCGGCGGTGACGGTGTCGCCGACGCCGCGAGGGACAGGACGGGACTCTCCGGTGACCATCGACTCGTCCATGTCGGCATGGCCATCGATGACCACTCCATCTGCCGGAACGTTCGAGCCGGGTCGCACCACGACGACATCACCCACGCGCAGATCGGCGGGGGAGACGGTGACGATCTGGTCTCCCTCCACGCGTTCTGCTTCGTCGGGGAGGAGCGCGGCGAGTGAGTCGAGTGCTGACGTGGTCTGCGCAAGTGAGCGCATCTCGATCCAGTGGCCGAGCAGCATGATCACGATGAGGAGCGCCAGCTCCCACCAGAACTCGAGGGCATGGTCCAGGATGCCGAGAGTCGCCCCCCAGGAGGCGAAGAAGGCGACCGTGATGGCGAGTCCGATCAGGAGCATCATCCCCGGCGTGCGCGAGCGCAGTTCCGAGATCGCTCCGCTGAGGAACGGCCAGCCGCCCCAGGCGTACATGACGGTACCCAGGACGGGCGCGACGACCAGCGCCCAGTCCGGCACTGCGTAGCCGAGGATCATCGCGAACATGGGTGATGAGGCGACGACCGGAATCGCTATGACGAGGTTGATCCAGAAGAGTCGACGAAACTGCGCGACGTGATCCCCGTGGCCAGTGTGTCCGCTGTGAGCATCGTGCGATCCATGGCTCGCGCGGTTCTCGTGGCTCTCGTGCTGCGCGTGCTCATCGTGCTCGACGCGCCCTGTCGCTGCCGTGTGGTGGTGCTCGTGCGAACCGCTCATGGCCGTCACTCCTTGGGTCGTCGGCGTACTCTCGACCACAACGAGGATACCCCCGGAGGGTATTCCGGCCCAGGAGGGATCACATACCGAAGGCGGCGCGCACTCCCTCGTTTACCACGACGCCACCCCGCACGTTGAGTCCACGCGCGAGTGCCGGGTCAGCCTCGGATGCCGCATCCCAGCCGTGGTCAGCGATCGTCGCGATGTAGGGGAGGGTCGCGTTGCCGAGCGCGCGTGTGGAGGTGTGGGGTGCAGCCCCCGGCATGTTCGCCACGCAGTAGTACAGCGACTGGTGCACGGCAAAAGTGGGGTTGTCGTGGGTCGTCGGGTGTGAGCCTTCGAAGCATCCGCCCTGATCGATCGCGATGTCAACGAGTACGGAGCCGGGCTTCATGGCGGCGACCATCTCGTCGGTGACGAGCTTGGGGGCTGCGGCTCCGGGAATCAGCACCGAGCCGATGACGAGGTCGGCATCGGCCAGCTGTTCGGCGATCTCGTACCGGGTCGAGGCGCGGGTCTCGACGGCGCCGCCGAAGCGCGCTTCGAGGGCGCGGAGCTTGGGCAGCGAGATGTCGATGACAGTGACGTTCGCACCGAGGCCCAGCGCATTCGCGGTCGCGTGCTCTCCAGCGACACCGCCGCCGATCACAACGACCTTTGCCTTGGGGGTGCCGGGCACGCCGCCGAGCAGCATCCCCCGTCCACCCGACGGGCTCATCAGGGCCTGCGCGCCCACGGTGATCGAGAGCCGGCCGGCGACCTCGCTCATGGGGGCGAGAAGAGGGAGTGCCTTGTCGATCGTCTGCACGGTCTCGTAGGCGACGGCTGTTGTGCCGGCGTTCATCAGGGCGTCAGTCAGCGGCCGGTCGGCTGCGAGGTGCAGGTAGGTGAAGAGGGTGAGATCGTCGCGCAGCAGCCCGTATTCGGGGGCGATCGGCTCCTTGACCTTGACGACCATCTCGGCGCCGCCCCAGGTCTCTTCGGCGGTGTCGGCGATCTGTGCGCCCGCGGCGCGATACGCGTCATCCGTGAACGCGCTACCGAGGCCCGCGCCGCGCTGCACCGTCACGGTGTGGCCTCGGCGAACGAGGGCGTCCACTGCTGCCGGCGTCATGGCGACGCGGTTCTCGTTGTTCTTGATCTCGGTGGGTACGCCGATCCGCATGGGTTTCTCCGTTCTTCCTTGAGCGCGGCCATACAGCTCGCCGTCGAAACCGAGAATCGCACGATCTTCTGCTCTTTATGTTTCAGAACGAAGAAATCGAGCCTTGAACTGCGCATACGGCGCGTTGTCGTGAAGAAGAGTTGGCGCTGGTGCTCGAATGGCGAAGAATATTCGGTATGGAGAAGGACCTCGACCCCGTCGACGAACGCATTGTCGAGCTGCTGTCAGCCGATGGCCGCATGACGAACGCGGCGCTCGCTGATGCGATCGGCCTCGCACCGTCAACCGCGCACACCCGCGTTCGCGCTCTCGTAGACCGCGGCGTGATCACGGGCTTTCACGCAGCCCTCGACCAGGGCGCCCTCGGGCGAGGGCTCCAGGCTGTCATCGGAGTGACCCTGCGTCCCGGTGCGCGCCAGGAGAGCATCCGTGCTTTCACGCAAGAGGTGCGACGCATCCCCGAGGTGATCCAGGTCTTCTTTCTCGGCGGTGCTGACGACTTCCTCGTCCACATCGCGGTCGAGGATTCGTCGGCGGTGCGCCGCTTCGTCGTCGATCACCTCTCGGCTCGCCACAGCGTGGCATCCACCCGCACGAGCCTGATCTTCGAATACCACCGCAACGCCGTCGCGGCCGACTTCGACTAGGTCGGCGTCGATTCGGCGTCGTAAGAAAGCGCCGCGTAATTGGTCCCGCGGCCCCGGGACGACGGATGATGGAACAACGGCGCATCACAGCATCAGTGCGCCGACCCACACCTGGAGGCCCCGTGTCCCGTCCCTTTGGCGCATCCCGCGCCCGCATCCTCGCCGTCGCAGCAGCAGTCGCAGTCTCGGCGCTCGCCCTGGCCGGCTGTTCGAGTTCGAGCGAGCAGGCAGACTCAGCCGACGCGGGCTACGTCACGCCCGGCAAGCTCACGATCGCGACCGGACAGACGGCGTACGAGCCGTACGTCATCAATGATGACCCGGCATCTGGCGAAGGGTTCGAGGCGGCCCTCGCGTACGCGATCGCCGACAAGCTCGGGTTCGCTGCCGACGACGTCGAATGGGTGCGCACGAGCTTCGAGGCAGCGATCGCCCCCGGTCCGAAGGATTTCGACTTCAACATCCAGCAGTACACGATCACCGACGAGCGCAAGCAGGCAGTCGATTTCTCGTCCCCGTACTACTCGGCGGCCCAGGCTGTCGTGGCGATCGAGGGCGGACCGGCAGAGGGTGTCACCGACATCGATGGGCTGAAGTCCCTCGTCTTCGGCGCGATGTCGGGCTCGACCAGCGCGCAGACGATCGATGCGGTAGTTCAGCCCGACACGGCGACCCAGCTCTACTCGTCCAACGAGGATGCCGTCGCAGCCCTCAAGGCCGGGCAGATCGACGCGTTCGTGATCGACCTGCCGACGGCGTTCCTTGCCACGTCGCAGTACATCGAGAACTCCTTCATCGTCGGCCAGCTGCCCCTGGGCGGAATCGCCGATGAGTGGGGCGTTGTGCTGGCGAAGGACTCACCGCTGACGGCATCCGTCTCGGCGGCGATCGATGAGCTGCGCGCCGATGGCACGCTGCAGCAGATCACCGACCAGTGGCTGGATGCCGAGCAGGGCGTTCCGATCCTGCAGTGACCGCTCCCGCCCCTGCTGCCGCGGACGGCCCGCCGCCGCTCAGCGCCCTCGAGCTCGACCGCCGCGCCTATCGGCGCCGGCGGTCGCAGCGCTCTGTGCTGCTTGCGGTCGCCTCGACGGTGGTGTTCGCCGCCATCGTCTGGTTGACGGTCATCCGGACGCCCGGATGGGCTGCCGTGCAGGAATCGTTCTTCGACCCGCGGATCGCAATCGAGTCGCTCCCGAAGGTGTGGGACGGGTTCCTGCTGAACCTTCAGGTGCTGGGGCTGTCGGTGATCACGGTGAGTGTGGTCGCGCTGACGGTCGCGGTGCTGCGTACTCTGCGCGGACCGGTGTTCTTTCCGCTGCGGGTGCTCGCGGCCGGCTACACCGACTTGTTTCGCGGGTTCCCGTTCATCATCGTGCTTTACCTCGTCGGGTTCGGCATCCCGACGGTCGTGGGTGAGCGGATCGAGCCCGTGATCCTCGCGGTGCTGGCAGTCACCCTCACCTACTCGGCGTACGTCGCTGAAGTCATCCGTGCCGGCATCGAGGCTGTGCATCCGTCGCAGCGCCTCGCCGCGCGCGCCCTTGGGCTCGGGCACGTGCAGACGCTCCGGCATGTCGTGCTGCCGCAGGCTCTGCGCAAGATGACACCGCCCCTGATGAACGACTTCATCTCGATGCAGAAGGATGTCGGATTGATCTCGATCCTCGGGGCTGTGGATGCCATCGCCGCCGCCCGCTCGGAGGTCTCACTCACGTACAACTTCACGCCGTACGTCGTGGCGGGCATCCTGTTCGTCCTGCTCGCCATCCCGACGATCCGCGTGGCGGATTGGTACACCGCGAAACTGCAGCGCCGCGAGCAGGCGGGATCCGTCCTATGAGCACCGTGCTGCGGGCCGAGGGCCTGTGGAAGAGCTTCGGTGACCAGCCCGTCCTGCGCGGGGTGTCGCTGGAGCTTTCACGTCACGAGGTCGTCGCAGTGATCGGTGCGAGTGGGTCGGGCAAGTCGACGCTCCTGCGGTGTCTCAACCTGCTCGAGGGCATTGACGATGGGCGCATCCTGCTGGGCGATCAAGACATCTCTGATCCGCGCGCCGACGCCGATCGGGTGCGCTCGCGGCTTGGCACCGTCTTCCAGAGCTACAACCTGTTTCCGCACCTGAGTGTGCTCGATAACGTCACCCTCGCGTCGCGGGTCGTGCGACGGATGCCACGACGCGATGCCGAAGAACGAGGCAGGATGCTGCTCGACCGGGTCGGGCTCGGAGCGTTCGCGCACGAGCATCCCGACCGTCTCTCGGGCGGACAGCAGCAGCGGGCGGCGCTGGCCCGGGCCATCGCGACCGACCCCGAGGTGCTGCTGCTCGATGAGATCACCTCGGCGCTCGACCCAGAGCTCGTCGGCGAGGTTCTCGGGCTCGTGCGTCAACTCGCCGAGGAGGGCGCGACCATTCTGATGGCTACCCACGAGATGGCCTTCGCCCGCGATGTCGCGCATCGCGTGTTGTTCCTCGACGAGGGGCGTGTGCTCGAGGAGGGTACGCCGGCGCAGGTGTTCGAGGCGCCGCGTGAGGCCCGCACGAAAGAGTTTCTGGCTCGCTTCCGCGCGTAGGGGCGGCCCGCCGGGATGTCAGTGGCCGGCGCCGAGCTCTCGGGGCGGAGTCGCTGACCGTCCCTAACTCCGCAGAATCGCCGCTTGTTCGCATCCGTTGTGCCGGATGCTGCGAAGTCCGCGCAATTCTGAGGAGTTAGCGGCGCCGACAGCGGCGACCCCGGCCGTCGGGCGCTTCAGGCGACGTATCCTGAACCGGACCGGGGCGAGAGGAGCGACGGATGACAATCGTCGATGAGGCTGCCCGGATTGAGGCAATCAGCGGTTACGACGTCATCGCTTGCCCGCCCGCGTCGGAGCTTCAGGGGCTCGTACGTCTCGCGGCGATGTTGTGCGGAGTCTCGAAGGCCGTGATCAACATCATCGATGATCGCTTTCAGCATCAGGTCGCCGCCTTCGGCCTCGAACCGGCAGTCTGCGCCCGCGAGGACTCGATGTGCGCCGCCGTTCTCGCGGATCGAGCCCCCATCGTGGTTACTGATGCCCGGCGGGATCCTCGATTCCGAGCGCACCCGTTCGTCGTGGGCGAGATCGCGAGCGTGCGCTTCTACGCGTCGAGCCCGCTCGTGACACCTGACGGTGCGATCATCGGGACGCTCTGTGTCTTCGACGAGACCGTCCGCGACCTCGATCCCGAGGCCCAGCGCGCCCTCGAGATCCTCGCCGGGCAGGTCATCGAGGTCCTTGAACTCCGGCGCGCGACGCGAGAGCTCACTGCGTCCAACGAGATGCTCACCCAGTTCGCGGGGCAGATCAGCCACGATCTTCGCAATCCGCTGACCGCGTTGGTCGGATACCTGGAGCTGGCATCCGACAGCCCCGACATCGATTTGGCGCCGCAGGCCGCCCGATCTCTCGCGCACGCCGAGTCGGCGGCTGACCGGATGGCCGCCATGATCGCTGATTTGCTGGAGTACGCACGGCGCGGATCTGCTGCACCTCATCCTCAAGCGGTGAAGCTTGATGAGCTGACCGCAGACGTCATCGCTGATCTTCGTGTGCCGATCGCCGCGTCGTCGGCGACGATCGCCGTGGATGCCGACATCGAGGTCTGGGCTGATCGCACGCTGCTGGGAGTCGTGATGCAGAATGTGGTCGCGAACGCGGTGAAGTTCGCGGCAGCGGCCGGCTTTCAGCCGCACGTCGAGGTAACGGGAACACGAACGTCATCCGGTTCACTCATTGCCGTCGACGACAACGGGCCGGGAGTGCCTCGCGAGTTGCGCAGGCGTGTGTTCGATCTGATGGACCGCGGCAACGCGGAGGGGGTCGACGGCCTGGGACTCGGTCTTGCCACCTGCCGCGGCATCCTGCAGGCTCACGGCGGCCGCATCGCCATCGAGGACTCACCACTCGGCGGCGCTCGGGTGCGGATCACCTTGCCGAACCCACCAGACCTGCCCTGAAGTGGCGCCGCAACCTGGGTTGCGCGCAGAGGACTGGAACCGCTCCCATACAATTGTCGGCGGCCTCGCCATGACTCCCGATACTCCTTCCCGCACTGCGCCGCGCCGCGACATCCAGGGCCTGCGCGCGCTTGCCGTCCTGGCGGTGCTCGGCGCGCACGCAGTCGGGTGGCCCGCCGGGGGGTTCGTCGGGGTCGACATCTTCTTCGTGATCTCGGGCTTTCTCATCACCGGGATGCTGCTCTCCGAGATTCGCCGTTACGGCAGCGTCTCCGTGGGCGGCTTCTACGCGCGCCGTGCACGTCGCATCCTTCCCGCGGCGCTCGTGACCCTGGGTGCGGTCGTCGGCGCTGCGTTTGCGCTGTTCAACACCGTGCGGGCCGATCAGACCCTGTGGGATGCCATCAGCGCAGCGCTGTTCGTATCGAACTGGCGCTTCGCCGCCCAGGGCACCGACTATTTCCACGCCGCTGATGCCGTCTCACCCCTACAGAACTTCTGGTCGCTGTCGGTGGAAGAGCAGTTCTACCTCGCATGGCCGGGGCTGCTTGTCATCCTCGTGCTGCTCGTGCCCGTTGCGGCACGGCGAGGCGCTGCGGCACGAGTGGTTGTGGGAATCGCTGCGGGAGCGATTGTCGCGGCATCCTTCACGTGGGCCCTCACGCAGACCGAGGCGCAGCCGACCCTCGCATACTTCTCGACCCTGACGCGGGCGTGGGAGCTCGCGGCTGGAGCGCTGCTTGCAGCGGCGGTTCCGGCGCTTGCCCGCATCCCGCGCGCTCTCGGAATCGTGCTGGGATGGGTGGGGCTCGCCGGTGCTGTCGCGTCAGTCCTGATCATCGAACCCACCGCTGCCGGCTTCCCCGCGCCATGGGCAGCACTGCCGGTTGTCGCAACTTGCCTCGTGCTCGCCGGTGGCGTGGCCGGAGATCCTCGGCAGCGACACCTGGTTCCGCTCACCAACCCTGTGAGCGTGTTCGTGGGCGACATGTCTTACTCGCTGTACCTGTGGCACTTCCCTGTCATCGTCTTCGCCGCTGCGCTGCTCCCCGAATCCGATCAGAGAATCTGGATCGTGCTCGGGGGGATTGCCGTGCTGAGCCTTGCTTCGTACTTCATCGTCGAGCAGCCGTTGCGGTACGCGCCGTGGCTGGGGGCTCGGATGCCTGCCTCGTCGGATCGGGCGGCATCCGTGCCGGCGGCGGCGCAGCCGGCGGTGGCGCCGGCGAACACGACGCTGGCGCGTGGCGTTGCCTCGACCAGGCCTGCGGGATGGACACCGGGAACCCGGTACTTTCCCGACAGCCCTCGGCCGATGCCGCCGTCGGCGCTTTCCGCTCCTCCGGCCTTACCCGCTGTCCCGGGCGTCCGGACGGCAGTCCAGCCGCCCGTGCGAGGTTCTGCCGGGTCCGCCGGCGCCGGGTCGGTGAGCGCAGGCGACACCGCACCCGGTCGACTGTGGCGTGAACGATTCGGGACGCAGATCTTCCTGGCAACGGCGGGTCTGCTCGCGGTCGCGCTGGGAACAGCAACGTGGGTTCACGCCACGTCCGGGGCCGGCCCGCTCATTCAGCCGCCGGCATTTGCTGCACCCGCGTCCCCGACGCCTGCAGCTGACCCGACAGCGCAGCTGCAGGCCGAGCTTGCGGCAGCAGTTACGGCGACGGCGTGGCCAGTCCTGCATCCATCTCTCGATGAGGTCATGGCGCAGTCCTCCGGGGCCAACCCGGCGCACGACTGCTTCTCGCCGACCGTGACGCCTGATCCAGCGGCCTGCACGTGGGGGAGCGCCGATGCCGCTACCCACATCTACCTCGTCGGCGACTCCACGGCGATGGCCTACGCTCCGGCGTTCCGGTCACTGGCCGAGAACAGCGGCGGGCTGATCGCGGCGACCACGGTGGGGCTGTACGGATGCCGCTTCACCGATGTCCTCGTGCAGAACGATGGCGATGGCATCATGGCGGCCTGCCCCGAGCGCAAGGACGTCGTTCGGCAGCTGATCGCGGCTGATCAGCCCTCCCTCGTCATCGTCTCGAACGCCTTCACCCTCGGACGCTCGACAGACGGAACGGATCTGTCGGCGCAGGACCTCGCCGCGGCTGCCCAGTCCGAGGCTGCCACCTACGGGATGTCGGGGCGTGTCGTTTACCTGGCACCACCGCCGCAGGGAGTGAACCTCGGAGCTTGTTACTCGCCGGTGTCGTCGCCATCGGCGTGTGCTTCCGCGGTTGATGACACCTGGATTGCGATGTGGGACGCGACGGTTGCTGCAGCGGCGGCATCCGGTGATCACGCCATCGACGCGCTGCCTTTCAGCTGCTGGGAGCAGGTCTGCCCCGCTTTTGCTGGGACGCTTCCGACCAAGTACGACCAAACACACCTGACGGTCCCGTACGCCGAGCACATCGCCCCGTACCTGGCGTGGGCGCTTCAGAGCCGCTTATCCCCGCCGGGTAAGCGGCAGCGCCATTCTCGGTGGGCTGGCTCAGTTGGCGGCGTTGTAGGCCTCGAGAACGGATGCCGGAACTCGTCCGCGCTCCGAGACCGCGTACCCGTTGTCTTTCGCCCACGCGCGCACCGCTGCGTAGTCCTGCTGACCCGAACGCCGACGCTTGCGCCCTGCCGATGCGCTCTGCGACGCCGAGATTCTGCGGCCCGCCGACACATAGGGCGCGAGCGAATCCCGCAATTTCGCGGCATTCGCGTCGGTGAGGTCGATCTCGTATGCGACGCCGTCGAGCGAGAACGTCAGCGTTTCTCCCTCACCGATTTCCAGAACGGTGCCATCGAGGTCATCGACGAGTTGGTGAACGATTTTGCGTGCCATATGCCGAGTCTATTGCGGATGCTCGCGTCATTCGCTGCGAAAAGTCCAGCGCGTGGCGAATGTCATTCGGTCTGGACTGGTCGACGCGTTCAGGGGAGAATTCCCGCGCGGCGGGCCTTTGTCACCGCGGCGTGGCGGGTTGAGACATCCAATTTCGACATCGCCGACTGCAGATAGGACTTGACCGTTCCTTCGCGCAGTCCCAGGGAAGCCGCGACTTCCGCATTCGTCGCACCCACGGCAACGCTGGCCAGGACATCGACTTCTCGAGGAGAAAGGCGTACATCCACGGTTGTGGGCGATCCGTCACCGCTCAGGGCAGCAAGTCGCAGCTCAATGGCCTCGAGTCGACGTTTCACCGATTCGTCGGAAATCGTGGCGGCAATGCGGCTCATCGCGGATGAGGGTGTAGTGCGGGTCTGAATCCGCCGGCTTCGAGTAGCGATCTCGCGATGTAGTGGGTGAGGTTGCGGAACCCGAGCGCGGAACCGCGGAGGTGCTCCAGGCGCCCGTTGATCGCCTCGGTCGGCCCGTTCGATGTGCCGGGGCGGTCGAAGAACGCGAGGATGTCGGCGGCGCGCTGCTTGAGCGTCCGGCCGAGGCGTTGGACTTCCTTGAGCATCGCGGGGACGCCGCTGCTGACCGAGTCGATCACCGCCCGCATCATCTCCTTCGCCTTGTTCTTGTCGGGTTCGCGGTAGGCGGCGACGATCCGCTGGTAGATGCCCCACGTCGCTTCGACCTCGACGTGCTCCTCGGCCGCGAACACGGCTTCGAGTCGGGCGGTCTGGTTCTCGGTGAGGAAGCTCGCGCCGGTGTGGAGGGTGCGGCGGACCCCGTAGAGCGGGTCGCCGGAGTGACCGCGGTGCCCGAGCGTGTCCTGCTGGACCCGTTGCCGGGTCCGGTCGAGCGCGTCGCCAGCGAGCCGGACGACGTGGAACGGGTCCATGACGGGAACGGCGTCGGGGAGTTCTTCGGCGGCCGCGGTCTTGAACCCGCTGAACCCGTCCATCGCGACGACCTCGATCCGCTTCGACCAGTCCGCGGGCCGGGCGGCGAGCCACTGCTTGAACACGGCCTTGGAGCGGCCCTCGACCATGTCCAACAGCCTGGCCGGACCGGTCTTGTTCCTCGCGGGGGTGAGGTCGATGATCACGGTGACGTATTTGTCGCCGAACCTCGTGTGCCGCCAGACGTGCTCGTCGACGCCGATCGTGGTCACACCGTCGAACCGGGCCGGGTCCTCGATCAGCCGCCGCTTGCCCTCGGCGAGGATCGCGGTGTTCGCGGTGTGCCACGATACCCCCAGGCCTGCTGCGGCGCGGGAGACGGTGAGGTGGTCGACGACGATCGCGGTCAGTGCCCACCCGATCCCGCCGCGGGAGATCTTCGCCCGCGGCGCCGCCGCCTTCGACACGTCCTGCCGCCAGGTCCGGCAGCAGTGGTCGCACCGGTACCGGCGCACTCGCACCAGCAGCGTCGTCGGCCGGTGTCCGAACGGCTCATGCGCCAGCGGCCTCGTCACCGAGTCACGCGGCACGCCCTCGGCACCGCACTTCCGGCACCACGGGTCGTCGTCGACGACGCGGCACTCCAGCACCGCCCGGTCGGGCTCGATCATCTGGCCGACGGCTTCGAGGCCGAGCTCGTCGAGGCGGCAGAACGTAGTGAGATCAGGGGTCGCGAACATAGGGTGGTGCACGTCGAGGTCTTCCGGCGGATGGGCAGTGTGAGAACTTCCATCCTGGAAGACCTCGACGCCAATCCGCGAACCAGCCAGCGGTCCCGGGCTACACCCTCAACTGCGAAGAGCCGG
>NZ_JASBSF010000181.1 GCF_030149085.1 Microbacterium sp.
CTTCTTCTGCCTTCTGCCGTTCCTGCTCTTCGCCTGGGCTGCTGAGAGCCTGCCATCCGGACTGTCTGCCATCCTGAACGCAACGACACCGCTGTGGACGACGCTGGTGGCCGTCCTCGTGCTCCCCAGCGAACGGATGACGGCACGACGCCTGGTCGGGGTGATCATCGGAGCTATCGGTGTCGCGATCGTCATGGGCGTGTGGGATGTCGTCTCCTCCGCAGAGTTCGCCGCATCTCTTCCCGCGCAGCTCGCTTGTCTGGGTGCCACCGCCTCGTACGGCATCGCTCTCGGCTGGATGCGGCGCTTCATCACGGGGACCCACACCCACGACAGCGTGACGATCGCGTCGACACAGATGGCGGTGGCAGGGGTGCTCGCCCTGGCTCTGCTCCCCGTCATCGGTCTCTCGCCGGTAGCCTGGGCCCCGGCCCCGGTCCTCGCGCTCGTCGCCCTCGGATGTCTGGGAACCGGGATCGTCTACGTCTGGAACACGCGCGTTGTCACCGAGTGGGGCGCCGTCGGTGCGTCGACCGTCACGTATGTGATTCCGGTGGTCGGAGTGGCGCTCGGCATCATCGTGCTCGGCGAACGGTTCACGCTGAACGAGCTCATCGGCGCGTTCATCGTGATCGGCGGCGTGCTCCTCGTCCAACGCTCCCGCTAATCAGGGCTCTCAACGGAGAGCGCGCAGCGAGGGGACGGACGCAGGGCCTAGCCGGCGAAGCGGGAACCTAGCGGGCGAAGTAGCCGCGGTAGTACTCGTAGACCCAGCCGATGATCGCGACGACGAAGATACCGAGGCCGATGGGCACCATCCACGCGCCGACCGCGAGCCCGATGATGGCGACAGCGGCCGAAGATGCGAGGACGAGGGGCCACCAGGACCAGGGACTGAACTCACCGATCTCGGGGTCACCGTCGTCGATGTCCGCTGTGAGAACGTCCTCCGGCAGTTCACCACCCTGCGCGCGGTGAACGGCGCCGGTGTAGAACCCGATGAGTGCACCCATCAGAGCGGTGAAGAACAGGGCGACGGTGCCAACCCACTCGAGGTTGCCATACCAGATGACGCTCCAGACGGTGTACGCGATCGCAACGAGAGCGAAGAAGCCCGTGAGGATCCACCACAGCGACACATTGGTGCGCATGGACTACTTCACCTTCCCATCGGCAAGATCGACAACCGGTGTGTGTGGAGCATCCTTGGCCGGGCCGACACCGACCGTCATCGGCGCAGCCTCGGGGTGGTTCAGGTCGAATGCCGGACGCTCGCTACGGATGCGCGGGATCGATGTGAAGTTGTGTCGCGGCGGCGGGCACGACGTAGCCCACTCGAGCGAACCACCATAGCCCCACGGATCGTTGACCGTGACCTTTGGCGCCTTGCGAGCGGTGATCCACACGTTCAAGAGGAACGGAATCATCGAGACAGCGAGAATCATCGACCCGACGGTAGAGAGCTGGTTCTGCCAGGTGAATCCGTCGGCTTCCGCGTAGTCGGCGTATCGGCGGACCATGCCCTCGACGCCCAACCAGTGCTGGACGAGGAACGTCATGTGGAAACCGATGAACAGCAACCAGAAGTGCACGTAACCGAGGCGCTCGTTGAGCATCCGACCGGTCCACTTGGGCCACCAGAAGTAGAAGCCCGCGAACATCGCGAACACGACGGTTCCGAAGATCACGTAGTGGAAGTGCGCGACCACGAAGTACGAGTCAGACAGTGCGAAGTCCAGCGGCGGCGACGCGAGGATGACACCGGTCAGCCCACCGAAGACGAACGAGACGAGGAAGCCGAGCGCGAAGGTCATCGGTGTCTCGAAGGTCACCGACCCTCGCCACATCGTTCCGATCCAGTTGAAGATCTTCACGCCCGTCGGGACGGCGATGAGCATGGTCATCAGGGCGAAGAACGGCAGCAGCACTCCGCCGGTGACGTACATGTGGTGTGCCCACACCGCCACCGAGAGTGCGGCGATCGAGATCGTCGCGTAGACCAGCGTCTTGTAGCCGAAGACCGGCTTGCGGCTGAACACCGCGAAGATCTCGGTCACGATGCCGAAGAACGGCAGTGCGATGATGTAGACCTCAGGGTGACCGAAGAACCAGAACAGGTGCTGCCACAGCAGCACGCCACCGTTCTCGGGGTTGTAGATCTGTGCACCGAGCACGCGGTCTGCCGCCGCGGCGAGGATCGCCGCAGCCAGCACCGGGAAGGCCATGAGGATCAGGATGCTGGTCACCAGCGTGTTCCAGCTGAAGATCGGCATCCGCCACATCGTCATGCCGGGGGCGCGCATCGTGATCACGGTCGTGATGAAGTTGACGGCTCCGAGGATCGTGCCGAAACCGCTCATGCCGAGGCCGAGCATCCAGAGATTGCCGCCGACCCCCGGTGAGAAGCTCGCGTTCGCCAGCGGTTGGTAGGCGAACCACCCGAACGCGGCCGCACCCTGCGGGGTGAGGAAGCCGGAGATCGCGATGATCGAGCCGAACAGGAAGAGCCAGAACGCGAAGGCGTTCAGGCGGGGGAACGCGACGTCGGGGGCACCGAGCTGCAGGGGAAGAATGGCGTTCGCAAACCCGGCGAACAGCGGAGTCGCGAACATCAGCAGCATGATCGTGCCGTGCATCGTGAACAACTGGTTGTACTGCTCCTTCGTGGGCAGCACCTGCATGCCGGGTTCGAACAGCTCCGCACGGATGATGAGCGCCATCACACCGCCGAGCAGGAAGAACAGGAACGAAGCGATCAGGTACATGTACCCGATCGTCTTGTGGTCAGTGGAGGTGATCCACTTGACGACGATGTTGCCCTTCTGCTCGACACGCGACGACGACATCAGCGCCGCCTGCCGTGCCGGGAGAGTGCGCGGGCGCGACGAGTCCGCGTCCTGAAGCGGCAGCGTGGTGGCCATCACTCGTTCCCCTCATCTGACTGCTGGACCGAGGGATCCGTGGGATCGTTCGGCGTGTTCTGCAGGCGGTCGTATGCGTCGTTGATGTCGCCGGTCTGACCCTTTGCCTCGAGACTTGCGAGGTAGTCCTCGTACTCGTCGGCGCTCACGACCTGGACGGTGAAGAGCATCATCGAGTGGTACTCACCGCACAGTTCCGCACAGCGGCCTGCGTAGGTGCCCTCACGGGTCGGAGTGAAGGACCAGTAGTTGTCCTTCCCGATGTACATGTCCTTCTTGTAGAGGAAGTCGACGACCCAGAACGAGTGGATGACATCCCGCGACTGCAGTTTGATCTGCACGGTCTGGTCGACCGGCAGGTACAGCGTCGGCAGCGCCTCCTGGTCGATGTTGCCGGCCTTGTCGGGCTGGGCCTGAATACCCATCGTCCAGACGGCGTCGGAGTTGTCTTCCTCGTCACCGTTGTACTGGAAGTCCCACGCCCACTGCTTGCCGATCGCGGTGATCGACACGTCCGGGTCTTCGTACTGCGTCTCGATGATGGCCTGATCGCGCGCCGTGAAGGCGAAGAACCCGAGCACGAGGATGAACGGCACGATCGTGTAGAAGATCTCGATCGGCATGTTGTACCGCAGCTGCACCGGGAGGCCGGTCTGCCCCTTGCGGCGACGGTATGCGATCGCAGCCCACCCCATCAGAGCCCACGTGATGATGCCGACAACCAGCAGCACGATCCACGAGTTGACCCACAGTCCCGAGATCATCTCGGTGTGGTTGGTCGCGGGAGTTCCGTCTTCAACGAAGCCGGGAAGAAACCCGTTCAGCTCCGTCGGCGTACATCCTGCGAGCACCAGGGCCGCGGCGGCACCAACCGGTAGAAGAACCCAGCGGAGTCGGCGTTTGGATGGCACAGGCGCACCTTTCCACGTTGCGAAGTGTGACTGTGGTCAGTCTAGGGCAAGCTCACACCTGCTTGAGGCCAACCACTCAGCATCCGCGCACTTTCGGGGTACTGAAGGTCAGCCTTCTCGCAGGCTGAAGCTTCGGGGGTCAGTGGAAGCTGTCGCCGCAGGCGCAGCTGCCCTGTGCGTTCGGGTTGTCGATCGTGAAGCCCTGCTCCGAGATCGTGTCCTTGAAATCGATCGTGGCGCCGTCGAGGTAGGGAACGCTCATGTCGTCGACGATGACCTCGACGCCCTCGAAATCGACGGTCTTGTCGCCGTCGAGGTAGCGCTCGTCGAAGTACAGCTGGTAGATCAGGCCGCTGCATCCGCCGGGCTGAACAGCCACGCGCAGGCGCAGGTCGTCGCGACCCTCCTGGTCGAGCAGGCTCTTGACCTTGGCTGCCGCGGCGTCGGTGAGCGCGACGCCGTGCTCGCGGGCGGTCTGGTCCGTGGTCAGTGCGGTGTCGGTCATGACTCTCCTTATCGGCTGAAGCCGTCGGGGTGGATGCTGAAATTCTACGCCCGCCGCCGGCAAGGGCGGCGGGAATGCACCCAGGTCAGAGAGTGCGCGCGTCCAGCTTTTCGAGCAGCAGCGCCTCGGAGATGAGCGCGTGGCGGAACGTCTCCAGGTGCAGCGACTCGTTGGGGCTGTGAGCACGGGAGTGCGGATCCTCGACCCCCGTGACAAGGATCTGCGCTCCGGGGAACTCTCGAACCAGATCCGCGATGAACGGGATCGACCCACCAACCCCGATGTCGACGGGATCCACCCCGTATCCCTCGGTGAGCGCCTCCCGAACATCCTGAACGGCCCATCCGGAGGTGTCGACGAGGAACGGATTGCCGAGGTCGACATCGAAGAACTCCAGCTGAGCTCCGAACGGCGCGTGAGCACGCAGGTGCGCCTCCAGCGCCGCGTACGCATCCGTGGCCGACTGCCCCGGCGCAACGCGGGCGCTGATGACGACGGTCACCTCGGGCGCGAGGGTGTTGGATGCCGAGGCCACGTCGGTCGCGTCGATGCCGATCACGGTGACCGACGGCTTGTTCCAGATCCGCCCGATGATCGACCCGGTGCCGATCGGACTCACGCCGTCGAGCAGGCCCGTCTCCGAGCGCAGGGTGCTTTCGGTGTAGTCGGGAGTCTCCGCCTCCCGCGAGATCAGCCCCTCAACGGCTACCGACCCATCTGCGTCCCAGAGCGTTGCCAGCAGCGAGATGGTCGCCATCATGGCGTCTGGCACCGCTCCCCCGAACATGCCCGAGTGCGACGCGTGCTCAAGCGTGCGCACCCGCATCGAGAAGCGGGCGTTGCCGCGCAGCGAGACCGTGAGTCCCGGGGTCCGGTCGTCCCAGTTGCCGGAGTCAGCAACGACGATGACATCCGAGCGCAGGGCGTCGGCGTTGTCGGTGAGGAACTGGGCGAACGACCGCGAGCCGTACTCTTCTTCACCCTCGATGAACAGGGCGAGACCGAGGTCGAAGTCGGGACCCAGCGCCTCGACAAGTGCACGGATCGCACCGATGTGCGCCATGATCCCGGCCTTGTCGTCGGCGGCGCCACGACCGTAGAGCCGGCCCTCCCGAACCGTGGGTTGGAACGGCGGGGTCTCCCACAGCGCCTCGTCACCGACGGGCTGGACGTCGTGATGGGCGTACAGCAGGACGGTCGGGCGACCGTTTCTCGCTGCACGTATCGCGAGCACGGCAGGCTGCCCGAACTCCTCCGTGCCGGGAATCGCTGCCCGCTTGATGGTCACGGCATCGAACACTCCCGTGCCTTCGACCAGGGCAGCCACTGCCTCGGCGCTGCGTACGAGTTGCTGCTGATCCATCGATGGCCAGGCGATCGAGGGAATCCGCACCAGATCGCCCAAATCCGCCAGCGCACGGGGGATGCCGGTCTCGGCGGCGTCACGGACAGCATCGGAACGGGAGGCGATATCACTCATGCGGGTAATCTTAAGGACTACCCGTAACGCGACAGCGAGGATCATCGTGGCCAAGACCCCCGCCCCCGAGGCACCGAAGGACGAGTCGACGTCGACCGTCGGCAAGGGAAAGGCGACTCCGAGCCGCGCCGAGCAGGAGGCTGCACGCAAGCGCCCGCTCGTTCCCGACACGAAGGAAGCGAAGGCGCAGCGCAAGGCTGAGCTCGCCTCGGCCCGGGAACGCGCCCGCATCGGCATGGCCAACGGTGAGCAGAAGTACCTGCCCGCGCGCGATCAGGGACCGCAGCGCAAGTTCGCCCGCGATTTCGTGGACGCCGGTTGGCACCTGGGCGAGGCAGTCATGCCCGCGATGGTCGTGGTCATCGTCGCAACCTTCATTCCGCTGAACTTCATCCAGTACTGGGCGTTCGTGGCGCTGTGGGTGTTCATCTTCTTCGTGATCGGCGACATGATCATCACGTCGATCCGCGTCAAGCGCGCGGTGCGCGACAAGTTCGGCGCAAGCAAGGTTGAGAAGGGGCTCGGCTGGTACGCCTCGATGCGCAGCGTCCAGATGCGCTTCATGCGCCTACCCAAGGCCCAGGTTCGCCGGGGCCAGTACCCCTCCTGAGATCGGTCTAGCAGCTTCGCTGCGGGGTGCTATGCTCGCGATTACTGCGCTCCGCTGCGCGGGGGTGCCGGATGTCGAGACATGCCCCCGGCCGCTGCGCGGCCTCCCGCCAGACCCGATGCCAGCTCGACACCCGGCACCCCCGCTCCGCTGCGCTCACCCGCGCGACGCTGTGCACGCGCTCAGTGCGCGCCTCGGATCAGACGTAGATGCGCGGGACGAGCGGTGAGACGCGGACGATGATCTCTTCGCCGACCGTACCGATCGCCTCGGCGAGGGTCGTCACACTCGACTCGCCGCGCGTGCCGGGGCCGAAGAGGTAGACCTCGTCGCCGATGGCGGCACCCGGCCACGGGTCGATCAGCATCGACGCCGGTCCGATCTCGCGGACAAGGCGCGGACCTGCGGCTGTACCCACCGACATCCGGCCCGAGAGCGTCGACGGGAGACCGTCGAGGTACCCGTAGGAGACCTCGACGGCGGAGTCTCCGACGGCGCTCACGGTGGCGATCAGTGTAGCCGCGGGCGCGATACCGTCGAGCTCGGGGCCACCGGTCGAACGGATGCCGTAGCTGAACGCTCCGAAGCGGACAAGGTCGAACCGGAACTCCGGCCGCGCGAAAGCCGCAGCACTGGCGGCCAGATGCCGCACCTCCGGGCGCAGGCCCGCGTCCTCGGCGATTCGGATGGCGTCGAGGAAGGCGGCACGGGACCGGTCGTCGTCTTCGTCGCTGGTTTCGGCGATGTGGCTCCAGATTCCGACGACCCGGATGTCACCGCTTGCCTCGAGTTCGGCGGCTCGCGCTACGAATGCGGGCCAGTCTTCCGGCCTGACGCCGTTGCGGTGAAGCCCGGTGTCGATCTTGATGTGCACGGGAGTGGCTCGCCCCGCAGAGACTGCCGCGATGTCTTCGAGGTAGGACGCATCGCCGACACCGAGCTCGATGGCGGCATCCAGCGCGACAGCGATCTCGGGCGGGGTGATCGTGACCCACGAGAACACCCTGGCATCCGGGCCTGCCGCGGCGCGTGCCCTCACGCCCATCGGCACATCGAAGGCGCCGAACCAGCGGACGCCGTGAGCTGCCGCAGCCGCGACGACACGATCGACGCCGTGACCGTACGCGTCGTTCTTGACGACGAGCATGTAGCCGGCCGGTGCGATGCGCTCCCGCAGCACGTCGATATCGGCAAGGATCCGACCGAGGTCGACGACCATGCGCGCGCTCATGCGACCACCTCCCGCGGGAGCCGCAGACCCAACGCACAGACGAGCTCGGCAGCTGTCAGTCCGGATGCCGCCTCCCACGTGGTCAGCGCCGGACCAGCCGGGCCCTCACCGCCGAAGTAGATGACCTCGTCACCACGCGCGAGGTCGGCCCCACCGATGTCGACGACGCAGACATCCATCGCGACGCGGCCGACGATGGGGTACAGCGCGCCGCAGATCTCGACGGAGGCATGGTTGCCAAGCGAGCGGGCCACCCCCTGGCCGAACCCGCCCGAAGCCAACGCGATGCGCGTGTCCTGCGAGGCGATGTGCGTGTAGTTGTATGAGACGCCCTCGCCGGCGCGGAGCGCCTTGATCGAGAGCACGGAGCCGAGGAGGCTCATGACGGGCCCGGGGGCGTCTTCGGTGTCGCCGCCCGCCCCGGTAGAGGCACCGGGGAAACCGAAGACGATGGCTGGATCCAGCGTGGGTGCGTCCGGGACCGCCGCGATCCCGACGCCCTGCGCCACGTCGACCGACTCCGGATCGAGCACCGCCGCACGGATGCCGACCTGCGCGAGAGTCTCAGCAACGAACAACACCCCGTGGCCGTAGGCGTCGCGGCGAAGGTCGGCGACAGCATCCGCTCCCCCGGCCTCGATCGCCCGACGGCCCCCGGAAACGAGCGCCGAGCGACTCAACCGAACGCGCGGCCCGGTCGGACTGATCAAAAGCCCATCGCCTTCTGGTACCGCGGGCGGTGTCCGGTGCGGATGCCGAGCACGCTCGGCTTGTTCTCGTAGACGCCCGTGGCCCAGTT
>NZ_JASBSF010000062.1 GCF_030149085.1 Microbacterium sp.
GCCGCATTGCATGGCCGCGTCGAGCGTGAGGAGCGCGGGAAAGCTGCGCTCACCGAGCTGTTCGAAGCCCTCAAGGGCGACGAGACGCCGATCATCGTCTCGAACGTGGTCGATCGGATCGACGAGGTCGTTCGGGCCGTGCGGTTCGATGGGTGGCAGTCGACGATCGCCGGCGATCAGGAGGTGCGCAAGGCGCTTCGGCAGACGCTCTACGTGCAGTTCAAGATCCGCGACAACGACGTGTTCGAGAAGGCGCTGGGGTACGTGCGGGAGTACTACTGAGCGAGTGTTTGCCACGCGCCGCATTGCATGGCCGCGTCGAGCGAGAGGAGCACGCAGAGGCGTCGCAACCAGGTCAATGGGAGGGAGAAGCATGTCAGTCGTGTCCATGAAGCTCGACGAGTCCGTCGTCAACGTTTGCCTCGCCCATCAACGCTGCCCTCAGATTGGCAGAACGCCGTCTGTCGACTGTGACTGGCGTTGGATCTACGGGGTTGGGGTCGCGGTATACGAGTCGATCGAGGACCTGCTGGAACTTCGACAGCGCCTCTCGGTGGTGCGCGAGGGGATTCTGGCGCGCACCGGCATCGAAGACGCGCCTCGCATGCCTGGGTTCAGGGCGCATGGGTGGCATGCCACGAAGGACGGACCGGAGTTCGCCGAGCCTCTACTCAACGAGCTCGACCGGGGCGCCACCTTCAAGGGCCATGTCCGCTTCATCGTCACAGCGATCGCTTTGACATCGACGCAGAAGGACCAGGTCTTCGACTCGCTCTTCATCGAGTTGCTGCGAGTGCTGATGCCGCGGTACCGAGCGCATGAACTGATCGACATCGTCTTTGAAGCAGATCAGAGTCCGCTCTCGCGGTACGAAGCGATCATCGCCCAGACGCGACCTGGCACCGACGTGGCAGTGGGCACCGAGCCCAAGGGCGACTCTGGCCTAGCCATGGCCGACTACCTTCTATACGCAACGCTGAAGTATGTGGCGCGCGTGATGGAGTGCTGCCAATTGGAGGGCTGCGAAGTGCCGCACAACCCGCCCGAGGCGAACTCTGTCGATTACAGCCCCGAAGGCGGCGTCGAGCTTGCAGGCCATCTGACTGGTGGGGACCACGCACTCCGCATGTACAAGACGTTCGTTCGCAACATGTCCTCAGTCATCGAGCTGCCGGGCGTGGTTGGCCGTATCAAGTAATGGCGCTAGCGTTGGTTCCGCCCTTCGGGGAAGACGATTCGGTTGTATTCAACCGTCGAAACGTCCGCCCACAAGCGGGCGTCGGGCTACCGACAAGGTGCGATGCCTCGAAAGAGGTATCTGCCGTGGTATATATGCTTCCCCGGAGGGCACCTTGATTTCGTGGGAGTTGTTCTCCGTCCGAGCCCAGCTTTGGGGTCTGGAGCCCCGCTCGGTTGCCGAGTGGGGCACGTGGGCACGCAGCAACGAGCGATCCGTGTCGTTCCGAGCGAAGGGACGCTGGAGGCAAGCGCACCGTGCAGTAGGCCGCTTGGACACTGCCCATAAGCAGGCGCGCGCGATACTCGCGACCGGGTGGACGCCGTCTGAGGCAGTGCACGGGTTTGTTCGCGGAAAGAGCACCAAGTCCGCCGCCTCGGTGCATGCGGGATCGAGATCTGCGTTGGCGCTCGATCTTGAGGACTTCTTTGGGCAGGTCACGTTCGACCGTGTCGCGGACGCTCTGCGGGCCCAGTTCGACGAGCGTGTATGTGACTGGATCGAAGGCGCTTGTTTCCGGGAAGGTGCTATCCCGCTGGGCTACCGCACAAGTCCCGTGCTATCGAACCTTGCGTTCCACAGGATGGACGACGAGATCCAAGACGTTGCCGACCGGTACGGCGTCCGCTACACACGGTGGGTAGACGACCTCACATTCTCTGGCACAGGTGTTTCCGATCAGTTGCTCGCTGACATCAAGGGGGTGCTTGCCTCCGGAGGATGGACGGTCAATGATCGCAAGACCAGATTCATGCGACGATCACCCTATGTCCTTGGGCTTTACGTCGGCCACGACGTTGACAAGCCCCGATTACCTCGCCGGATGAAGCAGCGGATACTGATCGAGACGTATCACTTCTCGCGGCTCGGCTTTGAGCACTTCGCTCACGAAGGTGTCATGTCGCCCAGTCGCCTGTTCGGTCGCGTCGCCTACGCAAGCGTGATTGAGCCAGAGCTCGCGAAGCTGCTCAACGAACGAGTGAGCGCAGGTCACAGGATCGGTCGTCCTCCGACAACGCCTTAGGCCGCGTCTGCGGCGGAGCATTGCAGACGCGCCGTCGATCACTCTCACGGACAAAGTGCCGACGCGGAACCGCACGCGCAATCTGAAATGTCCATAAACTGAACCTGTCACCGATCCGTTCCTCACGCCCACGCCCCGGAAACACGCGCCAGAAGCGCCGAGTTCGGCGCGCGCATCCTGAGTTAGTGCGCGCCCGCGCTACTGCAGGTAGGGCTCGATGCGGTGATAGGCAAGCTCGAGGTGCTCGCGCATCGCTGCGTCAGCAGCATCCGCGTCGCCCTTGATGATCGCCCTTGCGATGTCCGCGTGCTCTTGAATGGCGTGATACCCGTCGATGGGCGCGAATCGGATTCGGAACATGCGGTTGTAGACGTGTGCCTGGTCCATGGCTTTACGAAGGTGCGCGTTACCGGCGAACTCGAAGATGAGGTCGTGCAGGCGGTGATCATGCTCACGGAACGTCGTCATCGACGCGTAATCATCCTGCAGGCGAACCTGACGAATGCTGTCGACCTCGTACTGCAGGCGCACCTTCCCCGTCCGGTCGATGCCCATCGCAGCCTGCCGGGCCGCGTGTGGCTCCAGCAGCCTGCGGAACTCCCAGAGGTCCGCGAACTCCGCGCTGCCCATGATCTCGGTGGCGAAGTAACCACGCAGACGTTCCTTCGTGACGAGTCCCTGAGTCTCCAGACGCGCCAGAGCCTCCCGCACCGGTGTCGATGAGACACCGAGGTCGCTTGCGATCTTGTCGATGACCATGCGCGAACCGGGAGCGATGTCGCTTTCCATGACCATCCGGAATAGCGCTTGGTACACGTGTTCTGCAATACCGCCGGATGCCGCCGTGTCATCCAACCGGGGGAGCGTGAATGCACCTGGAGCGTGCGGGCGCGCCGTCGACTCACTTGGGGCCGACCCTGGTGTCGCGCCCATTACGGAAGCCGTGGTCCCGTCGATCATGTCCGTCATGTTAGTGGCAGCGCGCAGGGGGGATTGTGCCCATCACACGAACATCGCGGGGCGCGCAACGGGCTGGCGCGCCCCGCGGTGTCGAGGATCATGCGATCAGCGGGCGCCGGTCACCGCAGCGCGGTCGCCGACTTCGACCCATCCGGCGCCGGCGGGGAACGTCCACTCGGTCACCGACGCGTCGTGCATCTCCGCGCCGACACCCGGACGCTGAGGTGCCTGGTAGCGGCCGTCACGGATGACGACAGGCTCGAGGAAGTGCTCGTGCAGGTGGTCCACGTACTCGATGAACCTGTTGTCCTGCGTCTTGGAGACCACCGCATAGTCGAAGAAGGAGAAGTGCTGGACCAGCTCGCACAGCCCCACGCCCCCGGCGTGCGGGCAGACCGGCACGCCGAACTTCTTGGCGAGGAGGATGTTCGCGAGGTTCTCGCTGACACCGGCGACGCGCGTCGAGTCGATCTGCATGACGTCGATCCCTTCGAGCTGCAGCAGCTGCTTGAAGATGATCCGACTCTGAACCGCCTCGCCCGTGGCGACGCGCATGGGAGCGATGGCCTTGCGGATGGCCGCGTGGCCCACGACATCGTCCGTGCTGGTGGCCTCCTCGATCCAGTAGACGTTGAACTCCTTGAGCTGCTCGAGCCACTCGATGGCCTCGGGCACGTCCCACCGCTGGTTGGCGTCGATCGCGATCGGGAAGTCGGGACCCAGAAGGTCGCGCACGAGCCCCAGACGACGGCGGTCGTCCTCGACGCTCCCGCCGACCTTGAGCTTGATCAGACCGAACCCGTCATCGACCGCCTCCCGGCTGAGGCGCACCAGCTTCTCGTCGCTGTAGCCGAGCCACCCGGGGGATGTCGTGTACGCCGGGTAGCCGTCACGCTCGAGTTCGGCGATGCGCGCTTCCTTGCCGTCCTGGCCTTCGCGCAGGATGGCGAGGGCCTCGTCGGGGGTGAGCGCATCGGTGATGTGGGTGAAGTCGATCGCTGCGACCAGCTCCTCCGGCGAGAGCTCGGCGAGGAACTTCCACAGCGGCTTGTTCGCTCGGCGCGCCGCGATGTCCCACAGCGCGTTGATGACCGCTCCGGCGGCCATGTGCGAGACACCCTTCTCGGGCCCGAGCCAGCGCAGCTGCGAGTCGTGCACGAGCGAACGCGCGGCGGCGCCGAGGTCGCCAACCAGAGAGTCGAGGTCCTTGCCGAGGATGCGGGCGCCGAACGACTCGATCGCCTTGACGACGATCTCGTTGCCGCGGCCGCCGGTGAAGACGAGGGCGAAGCCCTCTTCACCGTTGTCGGCGGCGATCCGGACGTAGGCGGCGGAATAGTCGGGATCGACGTTCACCGCGTCGGACCCGTCCAGCTCCAGCGAGGTGGGGAAACGAACGTCGCTGGTCTCGACGGACGTGATGACGGCCATTTTCATGGTCCTTTCTTTGTGAGAGTCAGCCGAGCGACCCGAACAGGCCGGGCAGCCACTCGGTGAAGAAGGGGAAGAAGGTGATCAGGATCAGGACGGTGAGCAGGGGGATGAAGAACGGCAGCACACCGCGGATGACCGTGCCCAGCGAGACGCCGGTCACACTCGACACCACGAACAGCACCAGTCCGACCGGCGGGGTCAGCAGGCCGATCAGGAGGTTGAAGATCACCACGATGCCCAGGTGCACCGGCGACAGCCCGTACTGCTCGGCCATCGGCGCGATGATCGGGACGAGGATCAGGATCGACGGCGTGACGTCCATGAACGTGCCGATGACCAGCAGAAGCACGTTCAGCATGATCAGGAAGACGATCGGGTTGTCGGTGAGCGACAGCACCGCGTCGGCGACCAGCTGAGGCGCGCGCTCTCGGCCGAGAACCCAGCCGAACAGCGCCGAGCCCACCACGATCATCAGGATGGTTCCCGACGTCTCGGCTGTCGAGATCGTCATCGCCTTGATGTTCTTCCAGGACAGGGCCTGATAGATG
>NZ_JASBSF010000072.1 GCF_030149085.1 Microbacterium sp.
GTGTGAGCCCGATATCGTCGAGCCCCTCCAGGAGCCGCCATCTAGTGTAATCGTCGATGTCGAAAGCGACCTGAAGGTCACCGATCGTCGCGGTGCGCGCCTCGAGATCAACGGTCATCTGCACACCCGGGTCGGCATCGATCACGTCCCAGATCGCCTCGAGATCGCTCTCGCTGATGACGCCGGTGAGCAAGCCCTGCTTGCCCGAGTTGCCGCGGAAGATATCCGCGAACTTGGGGCTGAGCACCACGCGGAAGCCGTAGTCACGCAGCGCCCAGACGGCGTGCTCGCGGCTGGATCCGGTGCCGAAGTCGGGGCCGGCGACGAGGATGGAGGCGGTTGCGAAGGTCGGCTGGTTCAGGATGAACTCGGGGTCCTGACGCCAGTTGGCGAACAACGCATCCTCGAAGCCGGTCTTCGTAACGCGCTTGAGGTAGACGGCGGGGATGATCTGGTCAGTGTCGACGGCCGAGCGCTTCAGTGGAGCGACGACACCGGTGTGAGTGACGAACTTGTCCATGTCAGGCCTCCGCTCCACTAGTCACGACCGAATCGCTGGTCTCAATCGGGTCGAGATCGCGCGGGCTCGACAGCGTGCCTCGCACTGCGGTCGCCGCCGCGACCAGGGGCGACACCAGGTGGGTGCGCCCGCCCTTGCCCTGGCGACCTTCGAAGTTCCGATTGGAGGTCGACGCGCACCGCTCACCGGGAGCCAGCTGGTCGGGGTTCATGCCCAGGCACATCGAGCACCCGGCGAACCGCCACTCTGCGCCGAACTCGGTGAAGACCTTGTCGAGGCCCTCGGCCTCTGCCTCAAGCCGGACCCGGGCAGACCCAGGAACGACCATGACCCGCACGTTCTCGGCCTTCGTGCGCCCCTTGATGATCGACGCGAACGCGCGCAGGTCTTCGATGCGGCTGTTGGTGCACGAGCCCATGAACACGGCATCCACCGGAACCTCCTTCAGAGGCGTCCCGGGAACCAGGTCCATGTACTCGATGGCGCGCTCCGCGGCGGCACGCTCGTTCGGGTCGCTGAACGACTCGGGCGAGGGGACCCTGTCCCTGAGTGACACACCCTGACCGGGGTTGGTCCCCCAGGTGACGAACGGCTCGAGCTCGTTCGCGTCGATGAAGACCTCGGCGTCGTAGACGGCCCCCTCGTCGCTCGGGAGCGTGCGCCAATAGGCGACGGCATCCTCCCAGTCCTGGCCCTTCGGGGCGTGAGGGCGTCCTTCGAGGTACGCGAAAGTGGTCTCGTCGGGTGCGACCATTCCTGCGCGGGCGCCGGCCTCGATCGACATGTTGCAGATCGTCATCCGGCCCTCCATCGAGAGCGACCGGATGGCGGAGCCGCGGAACTCCAGGACGTAGCCCTGGCCTCCGTTGGTGCCGATCTTCGCGATCACGGCCAGGATGATGTCCTTGGCCGTCACGCCGGGCTTGAGCTCACCCTCGACCGTAATCGCCATCGTCTTGAAGGGCTTGAGCGGCAGCGTCTGGGTCGCGAGCACGTGCTCGACCTCGCTCGTGCCGATGCCGAACGCCATGGCACCGAAAGCGCCGTGGGTCGAGGTGTGGGAGTCGCCGCAGACGACAGTGATGCCGGGCATCGTCAGGCCGAGCTGCGGACCGACGACGTGAACGATGCCCTGTTCCTTGTCGCCGAGCGAATGCAGGCGCACCCCGAACTCTTCGGCGTTGCGACGCAGGGTTTCGATCTGGGTGCGGCTGGTGAGATCCGCGATCGGCTTGTCGATGTCGAGCGTCGGCGTGTTGTGGTCTTCGGTCGCGATCGTGAGATCAAGACGGCGCACCGGGCGACCCTCGGCTCGCAGACCATCGAAGGCCTGCGGGCTCGTGACCTCGTGCACCAGGTGCAGATCGATGTAGATCAGGTCGGGCTGGCCGTTCTCGCCCTTCACGACCAGGTGGTCGTCCCATACCTTTTCAGCCAAGGTACGGGGGTGATCGGGAATGCCGACGTCAATGGATTCGCTCATGAGCTCTTTCGTTCCAGGAAAGTGTGGTTCAAGCCCGCGACGAAACTCCGCGACGGGGATGGCCTGAGAACTAGGACCCGTCGCGGCCGCTAAGAAGGAGGCGAGCGATCCGCATTCGCTCAGACTACCACCGGTGTCAGGCGCGCTCGTCGGGCGGATCGGTCGGTGCGGGAGCGTCCACCGTCGAGGGTGTGCCCTTCTCCTGCGCGACGACGGATGCCGCATCCGCCGCGCCGGCAGCGTGGACCTGAGCCTCAGCTCGACGCTCGCGAGAAGAAGCCAGGAGGCTTGCGACGGTGGCGACGACCATCGAAATCACGATCACGCCGAGTGACATGAGCGTCGAGATCTCAGGAGCCCAGTCGATCGGCTCTCCCCCGTTGATGAACGGGAGCTCGTTCACGTGCATCGCGTGAAGGAACAGCTTCACACCGATGAAGGCAAGGATGAACGCGATGCCGTAATGCAGGTAACGGAGGCGGTCAAGCAGATCGCCGAGCAAGAAGTAGAGCTGGCGCAGCCCCATGAGAGCGAAGATGTTCGCGGTGAACACGATGAAGGCGCTCTGGGTGATGCCGAAGATCGCGGGGATCGAATCGATCGCGAAGATGAGGTCGGTCACGCCGATCGCGACGAACACGATGATCATCGGCGTGAACATCTTCTTGCCATCGACCACGGTGCGGATCTTCGCGCCGTCATAGTGGTCGCTGATGTCGACAGTGCGTCGCACCAACCGAACGATGAAGTTCTCTTTCTTCACGTCTTCGTCATGCTCCCCGCCAGGGAAGGCCTGCCGGTACGCGGTCCACACGAGGAACGCGCCGAAGATGTAGAAGACCCAACTGAAGTTCTCGATGATCGCGGCACCGGCGAGGATGAACAGGCCCCGCAGGATGAGGGCGATGATGATGCCCACCATCAGCACTTCCTGCTGATACCGGCGGGGCACCGCGAACTGGCTCATGATCAGGACGAAGACGAACAGGTTGTCGATCGACAGGCTGTACTCGGTGAGCCACCCGGCGACGAACTGTCCGGCGTACTCACCACCGGCTATCAGCCACATCACCCCCGCGAAGATCAAAGCGAGGGTCACGTAGAAGACCACCCAGAGCGTCGATTCACGCGTCGACGGAATGTGGGGGCGCTTGAGGATGATGAGGAGGTCAGCGAGCAAGATCAGCGTCAGAACGACGAGAGATCCGATCTCGAACCAGAGCGGGAGGGTCAGATCCACGAGGGCCTTTCACAGCAAGCGGGCAGGTGCGTGCACCGAAAGTCTCTCCCCCGCCGCGTGGCGGTGCGCGCCCGGGGCCGCCGGCCCGTGATGACGAACGCGCAAGATCGGGATACTCCCTCTCGCTCCCCCAGGATAGCGGTGCCCCAGCGATCCAATAGGCGCGCACAAAACCGCGGCGGCGAAGCTGCACGGTCGAAACGACAGTGGTGCAGCATCCGAATGGATGCCGCACCACTGCGCTGACGGTCCCGCTGGCGGGCGCTGACCGTCAGTCTGGGACGCCGGACGCGCTCCCTCTCGGGGAGGCGGCGGGGAGCAGCCCTTCCGTCCCGCTGGCTCCGTCGGCCGCGGCCGGCGGTACCTCTTGGAGCGCGGAATCTGCGCCCTCAGGTTCTTGGGTGCCTGTCTCGAGGGTCGAGCGCAGCGGAACCTCCTTGATGAAGGCCACGATGACAAGACCCGCTAGGACCATCGGGATCAACATCGCGAACACCGGGGTGAGAGCGTCGTTGTACGCACCGACGATGACCTCGCGGACCTGATCGGGCAGCGCATTGACTGCTGCAGGCGTAAAGGAGTTCGCATCTCCCGTTCCCGTACCTGCGGTCATCCGCTCCGTGAGCAGTTCGGTCAGGCGCGAGGTGAAGATTGCGCCCACGACGGCGCCGCCCAGCGACGCGCCGATCTCGCGGAAGAAGTTGTTCGAGGCTGTCGCTGTTCCCACTTGGGAGTCGGGGAAGGAGTTCTGCACCACGAGGATGAGGATCTGCATCGACAGACCGATTCCCGCACCGATGACGAACAGGTACGACATCAGCACCCATAGCGGCGTGTCGACGGTCAGCGTGGACAGAAGCCAGAGCCCGACCGCAATCACGATCATGCTCGCGATCGGCATCCACTTGTAGCGCCCGGTCTTGGAGGCAAGGAAGCCGGTTGTAATCGCGCTCGCCATGAGGCCCGCGATCATCGGCAGCATCATGAAGCCCGAGACCGTGGCGTTGACGCCGGTCACCATCTGCAGATAGGTCGGCAGGTAGGCGAGTGTTCCGAACATGGCAACACCGATGAACAGCCCGGCCGAGGTCGCGAGCACGAAGTTACGGGAGCGGAACAGCGAAAGCGGGATGATCGGCTCGGCAGCCTTGTATTCGGCCAGCACGAACAGTGCCGCGAAGATGACGGCGGTAGCGATCAGCCACAGGATGGTCGGCGAGTTCCAGTCGTACTCGGTGCCGCCCCACGAGGCGACCAGAATGATCGAGGTCACCGCGACAGCCATCGTGAGCGTGCCCCACACATCGAATCTGACCCTCACAGAATGCCGCGGGAGCTTCAGGAATACCGCTGCGAGCGCAATCGCGATCAGACCCAGCGGGACGTTGATCCAAAACGCCCACCGCCACCCGACACTCTCGGTGAACCATCCGCCCAGCAGCGGCCCGGCGATAGAGGAGATACCGAAGACAGCGCCCATGACGCCCATGTACTTCGAGCGCTCGCGGACGGGCACCACGTCGGCGATGATCGCCTGCGAGAGGATCATGAGCCCACCGCCGCCGATCCCCTGCACGGTGCGACCGATGATGAGCCAGGTCATGTCCTGTGCGGCACCGCCGACAATCGATCCGAGAACGAACACCGACAGAGCGCCGATGAACAGGCCCTTCCGGCCGATGAGGTCGCCAAGCTTGCCGTAGATCGGCATCATGATCGTCGCCGCCACCAGGTACCCGGTCGTGACCCACAGCATGTGGTTCACACCGTCGAGTTCGCCCACGATCGTAGGCAACGCCGTCGAGAAGATCGTTTGGTCCAGAGACGACAGAAGCATGGCCACGAGCAGGCCAGCGAACACGAGCAAAACGCGGCGCTTGTCGGTAGCCGTGGACGTCTCCGCTAGGACCGAATCGTCGAGATTCACAGTCTTTTCCGTCACACAACGATCATTCGCCGAATGCCGCTGTGGCGCGTCCCGCAGCCGCGGCATCTTTGCGTACCGCGATCGCGGTACGCGAAGTCACTCCCCCGGCGTCAACAGCCCGGACTCGTAGGCGAGGATGACGAGCTGAGCGCGATCGTGAGCCTGTACCTTCGTCATGATGCGGTTCACATGGGTCTTGGCAGTGAGCGCCCGCGTCGCCGCCGGGGAGAGCAGCGCGTCGCCCACGTGAACCGAGCGCACCGCCCGCACAATGTCCTCGGGCTCTGCGCCCTTTCCCACGAAGCCGCTCGCACCGGCGCGAAGCGCCGAGATGAGGTTCTCGTCCTCCTCGAAGGTCGTCAGGACGAGAACCTTGGTCTGCGCGAGTGTGCGGTCCGAACAGATCTGGGCGGTCGCCGCGATCCCGTCGAGCTCAGGCATCCGGATATCCATCACAATGACATCCGGATGCAGCGTGCTGGCGAGTCTGACGGCCTCGAGCCCGTTGGAGGCTTGACCGACGACCGTGATGTCGTCGTGGGTGTCCAAGATGTCGACCACCGCCTGGCGAACCAGGGATTGGTCGTCCACGACCACGACAGCTGTCATTGCGTATCCTCCCGGCTCAGCGGCAATCGCGCCTCGACCTTCCAGCCGGCGGTTGCTGGGCCCGCGCTGACGGCACCGCGCACCGATGCCACGCGTTCCCGGAGTCCGACAAGACCGAGGCCCGAACCTGCAGCGTCGCGCCCACGCGCGGTGCCGGTATCCATCGGGTTGGACACGGTGACGACGACGGCATCCTTACCGACGTGCACGAGCACGTGCGCGCGGTGCTCGGTCCCGTGCTTGTGCGCGTTGGTCAGCGCCTCCTGAATCACGCGATAGGCCACGTGGCTCACCGCAACCCGAGACGCGGGCCGGGTCGCCCTCGATGCGCGTGTGTACCTCGAGGCCGGATGCCGTGAACTGGTGCACGAGCTCCTCGAGGTGGTCGAGTCCGCCCTGGGGTCGGGATGTCGAATCAGCCGCGCCGTCGGCCCGCAGCATCGTCATGAGGTCGCCGATCTCGGCAAGAACGGTGCGCGCCGCAGCGCGAATCGTGGCCAGAGATTCCTTCGCCTTGTCGGGGCGCATATCAACCGCCGAGGATGCCACACCTGCGTTGAGACTGATCACCGCGATCTGGTGCGCGACAGCGTCGTGCAGATCGCGGGCGATCCGCAGACGCTCCTCGCTCACCCGACGGCTGGCTTCGGCTTCCCGCGTTCGTTCAGCCCGCTCGGCTCGCTCCTGGATCGCCGCGATATACGCACGTCGAGATCGCGCGCCATCACCCGCAGCTGTGCCGAGCGCGACGATGAGTCCGAACTGCAAGATGCGGGGATCGACGATGCTCCCCACCGAGCCGAGAAACGCCAGCAGGACGATAGCGGCTGTCGCGCACGCCCCCACCGTAAAGCCCCGACGCCTACTGACTCGCGCGGCGACATGGAACACGGCGGCAGCCAGAGCCACCGCGATTCCCGGCGAGAGCGTGCCAGCGAGCGCCGCAGCCGTTCACGCTCTTCAGCCTCGAAGCTGCCTTCCTCGGATTCCTCGGCAGCGCGATCGGTGCCGTCATCGCGATGATCGTCGGAACAGGAGTCAGCGGCGCGCTATCGACATCGCTGCTCGCCGATCTGCCGGGACTGACGCTGATCGCCTTCGATCCTGCGTCGATCGCAACGATCATCATCCTCGTCATGGCGATCGCCTTCCTCTCCGGAACGCTTCCGGCCGCCCGTGCGGCCCGGGCCGACCCTGTGGATTCGCTGCGGTACGAGTAATCACCGCGCAGGAGGGGCATCCGGTCATCGATCGGGTGCCCCTCCTGTCGTTTCCCCATCTCGAAGACCCGTGAGACGAATCGCCGGATGCCGACACTGACGGTGTGAGAGACAATGAGGCGCGCCGACTCGCGGTGCGATACAGGGGAACCGATGACCGATTCAGTGACCACGGGAGACGCCGAACTCGTCGCCCGAGCCGCAGGCGGCAGCGAACAGGCGTTCCGACAGCTGTATCGCGCCTACGTTCGGCCCGTGTATTGGATCGCGCACCGGCTCCTGGGCGATCCCTCGGATGCCGAGGATGTCGTGCAGGAGACCTTCGTCGTCGCCTGGCGGAAGCTCCCGGAGCTCGACCTCGCGTCGGACTCGCTGCTGCCGTGGCTGGCAACCATCTGCCGATTCCAGTCGGCGAACCGGATGCGCGCGCAGCGAAGGGACCGCGAACAGGCGGGAGCGGTGGCAGATGACACCATCCCGGCGACGGTGAATGTCGAGCAGCAGATGATCGACGAGGAATACCTTCGCCTGATCGCTGCCGAGATCGCGACCCTCTCCGACACTGACCGCGAGATCCTGCGGCTGTGTGCGGCGGAAGGTTACGCCTACAGTGCCGCGGCCGAGCAGCTCGGCATCCCGCACGGAGCTGTTCGCAACCGTCTCTCCCGCATCCGCACGCGTTTGCGGACCGTTGCCAAGGAGAGCACATGAACACCGACAATCCCCAGAGTTCCACCGCGGACCGACTCCCTCTCCTGGATGACGAGCGCGTCGCTGTTATCGAAGATGGGGTCTTCACGACCATCGAAAGTGAGCGCGCGGCATCCGTTCGGCGCTCTGTGGCTCGTGGCCGAGTGTGGATGGCGGGTGCGGCCGCGGCTGCGGTCGTGGCCGTCGCCGCCATCATCGCGCCGACCGTTCTCAGCGGGCTGAGCACGAATGAGAGCGGAGCGGCGGGCCTCATGCCCGCAGATATGCCCGTGGACGGCGGCATGTCGGGAAGTGAGATCGCACTCACTGACGGAGCGGTCGTCGACGGCTCGGGCGGTGGGAAGGCAATGGATTCCGCCATCGGCGAGTCCGGTCGTTCGATCATCGCCTCGTCGTCCGCCACCGTCGTGGTCGACGACGTTCGTGCCGCGGCTGACCAGATCGCGACCGCCGCCGACGGGCGCGGCGGGTACGTCGAATCGATGAGCATCGGGTCCGGTTACACGGGGATGCCCGTCGATCTGGCCGACCCGACCGTCGCCGTCACGAACGGGTGGATCACCGTGCGTATTCCCGCCGATGAGCTTGCCGACGCGATGGCCGACCTGGAGCAGGTGGGCGAGGTGACCGCATCCTCGATCGACCGATTCGATGTCACCGACCAGGTGGTCGACCTGCAGGCACGTGTGGATGCCGCGCAGGCATCCGTCGACCGCCTGCTCGAGCTGATGGGGCAGGCAGGGTCGGTTTCGGACCTGATCGCCGCCGAGTCGGCTCTCGCCGAGCGGCAGGCAACCCTCGAGTCCTACCAGCAGCAGCTCGAATCGCTCGAGGATCAGGTCGCGATGTCGTCGCTGAACGTGTCGCTCACCGTGCGCCACGAGGCGGTCGACGCAAACCCCGCCGGCTTCTGGGATGGCCTCGTCGCCGGCTGGAACGGCCTGGTCGCAACGCTCAACGGCATCGTCGTCGCGCTCGGCTTCCTCATCCCCTGGATTGCGGTGGTCGCTGTCATCGGCGGAGCGGTCTGGGGGATCATCGTGCTCGTGCGCCGGCGGCGCCGCCCCTCCGCTGAGGAGTGAGCTCGGGACGGTCGCCAGCACTCAGCGCGTGGGCCAGACCCACGCAGGCGCGTCAAGCGAGCCCTGACCCTGAACCTGCGTCTCACCGCCTGACTTCTCGAGCGTGTGTACCGTCGCGCCAGAGTTGGCCAGCGCGTCAACGAGCGGCTTCGAGTGGGAGACCACGATGATCTGGGAACGGGCTGCCGCATCCACGAGCATCGCCGCAAGTGGCTCGAGGATGCTGGGATGCAGGCTGGTCTCCGGTTCGTTGACGGCGATGAGGCTCGCGGGCCTCGTGCTCATGAGTGCTGCGACCCACACGAGGTAGCGCAGCGTCCCGTCCGACAGCTCGGGCGCAGACAGGGGCCGCAGCATCCCCGGCTGTCGCAGCGAGAGCTCGAAACGCCCCGCGTGGTCAGTGATCGACAGGCGACTGCCGGGAAGTGCGAGCTCAATCGCTGCGTCGAGCGCATCGGCATCCCCCTGCTCCCGGATGGTCTGCAGCGCGGAGGCGAGGTCGCTCCCGTCGGATGCCAGGATCGGGGTGCGTGTCCCGATAGCGGGCCGCCGAGCGGGAGCATCCGCGTCGGTACGGACCGCGTCATAGAAACGCCAGTCGCGTAGGCCGGAGCGAAGCCCCAAGACTTCGGGTGCGGCCTCGATGTCGCCGAACTCCGCCAACATGCTCTCCCACGGAGCGAGTGGTCGCTGCACCATGTGCCAACCGGCGTCGGTACGGATGCGGTAGATCGCGCCGCGTCGCTCGCAGATGAGGGAGCCGTTACGAAGAACAGGCCCACCCCAGACGGCCTCTGCCTTGATCTCGGGGTCTGCGCCGAACATCGTCGGGGCCGGGATCGGGATGCCAAGATCCATCGCGTAACCGAAACCCGCGGCATCCGACCCGTAACCCAGCCGCAGCGCGATCGGTCCTTTCCGCACCGTGCCCTGCACGGGACCGCTCGTCGGCGCGCCGGACTCGGGTCCCGCCCATAACGTTCCGGGAAAGCCACCTTCAGCGGCAAGGGCACGGATGGCGCCTTCCCTGGCCGCAGCTCCCAGAAGTCGCAACGACCGATACAGGCTCGACTTTCCGCTCCCGTTCGCGCCGGTCACAACTGTCAGCGGCGAGAGCGGCAGGACCAGACTCCGGATGGAGCGGTAGCCGTCGATCGCCAGTGTGGTCAGCACAGCCGCCAGCCTACGTCGGTGCTCGGACACCTTTCGGCAGCACCCGGATGCTTCGCCTGACCTACCCGAGGTAGGAGGAATCCTGGGCGTAGGACGCTTGAGCGCTCAAACGTCCTACGCCTGCGATTTCGCCTACATTCGTGGGCTACCCCGCAGCGTCTCCGCCGCGCGGGTCGGCGGTCCGAACGCACGAAAGCCCGGTACGAGACCGGGCTTTCGTGCGTTGGTGACCCCAGCGGGATTCTCCCCGCCGCCACTCCGCGAGCCGCTGCGCGCCTCGCGGAGCCTCCGGCGGCGTGGGCCCAACCCGGATAAGTTGCGAGACAACAACAGGCATCCCGAACACACGAAAGCCCGGTACGAGACCGGGCTTTCGTGTGTTGGTGACCCCAGCGGGATTCGAACCCGCGTTACCGCCGTGAGAGGGCGGCGTACTAGGCCGCTATACGATGGGGCCGCAAGACAACCGTTCGATTATGCCATGCATGCGAACGGCCGGCCAAATCGACGCGGACACGGCAGCGGGGTTGCCCCGAGCCCTCTCGCGAGGGTTGACTCGGGGTATGCGAGTCACGAAGCACGAGCACGCTGCCCTCACGATCCGCGACTCCGGCAAGACGCTGGTCGTCGACCCGGGATCGTTCACCGATCCCCTCCCGGATGACGGTGATGTCGTGGCCATCGTTCTCACGCATGAGCATCCCGACCACTGGACCCCGGAGCACCTGCGCCGCATCCTCAGCAACGCCCCGAAGGCGCAGATCATCGGCCCGCAGGGGCTGGCCGATGCCGCCGCCGGGTTCGATGTCACGGTCGTATCGCCCGGCGACAGGATGACGGTGGGCCCGTTTGAGCTCGAGTTCTTCGGCGGACGCCATGCCGTCATCCACGAATCGATGCCCGTCGTCGACAACGTCGGCGTGCTGGTGAATGACCGTCTCTACTACCCGGGCGACTCGTACGACGTGCCGGAAGGACGGGACGTGAAGCTCCTGGCAGCCCCGGTCGGCGCACCGTGGTTGAAGATCGGAGAGGCCATGGACTTCGTCCTCGCCGTCGCTCCACGAATGTGCTTCGGCACTCACGACATGACCCTCTCGGTCATCGGACGAACAATGGGGCGTCAGCGGCTGCGATGGGCGACGGAGCAGGGTGGCGGCGAGTTCCTCGATCTGGATGCCGGAGCCTCGGTCGACATTTGAGGAACCCTCTCTCAGTCACCTCTCGCTCCCCGGCGATCGTGGCGCATCGTCTGCCACACATAGAATCCGCATAGGGTTCCGAAAGGTCGCACCTCACGGCGATCCCTACCGTCGGGGCATGGTCATCGACGCGCACCCCCTGCCACCGGCACCAGCCGCCGCGACCGAACCCAGCCGCCCTCTGCGCAAGCCCCGCGCGTCCGGTTTCGCGATCGGTGTCGCAGGGCTCGCCCTTGCAACCGCGCTGCTCACGATCTGGGCGATCGATTCGGCATCCGAATCGCAGTACTACGCTGCCATCGCGGTCTCGATGGCTCAGAATCCGGCAAACTTCTTCTTCGGCGCGTTCGATCCGGCCGGCACAGTCACTCTTGACAAGATTCCCGGTTCGTTCTGGGTACCGGCGCTCTTCGTCGCGGCCCTCGGGTACTCGACGTGGACGGTAGTCCTGCCCAATGCGCTGGCCGCCGTAGCGACGGTTGTCGTCGTGGCGTTCACCGGGCGACGAGTCGTATCACCCACGGCGGGGCTCATCGCCGGCGCGGTGGCAGCCACGACACCGATCCTCATCGCCGTGTCACGCTCTAATCAGCCAGAAACGTTCTTCGTGCTGAGCCTCGCCCTCGTCGCGTGGGCCGCGTCACGCGCGCTTACCCAGCGAAGCCTCGGCTGGCTCATCACGACGGGCCTGTTCATTGCACTCGCTTTTCAGATGTACATGCTCGTCGCGTGGGCGGTGTGGCCGGCACTTGCGTTGGCGTATCTGGTCACCGCTCAGCCCATCGCGCGGCGCATCTGGCACATCGCTGTCGCTGGGGCGCTAAGCATCGCGACATCCCTGACGTGGATCGTCATCGTCTCCCTCATTCCCGCTGACTCGCGCCCATACATCGGCAGTACGCTGAGCAACAATCCGTGGGAGATGGTGTTCGGCTACAACGGGCTCGGACGCTTCTCCGCTACGGCCGACTCATCTGAGTACCTCTCGTTCAGCCCGCCCTTTTCCGGCGACCCGAGCGCGGTCCGGTTGTTCACCGAACAGCTCGCCGGTCAGATCGCGTGGCTTCTCCCGGCGGCGCTGCTTGCTGCGGTCGCCCTCTGGATGCTGCGCTTCTCGCGTCCGGTCACGGTCTTCCTCGCGGCCTGGCTTGTCATCTTCGCGGCAATGTTCTCTGCCGTGGATGGGATGCACCAGTTCTACACCGCCGCACTCGCCGTGCCGGTTGCATTGCTCGTTGGGCTCGCGTTCGGGGTTGCGCGGCGTCGCGGCATCCTGTGGCCACAGATCTCGCTCATCGCGGTGGCCGGCGTGACAGCGGTGCTGATTTCGCTCTGGTACCCCGGCTATTCCACCGTGGTTTCGGTGGTCCAAGCGGCGATCGGCGCCCTCGCAATCGTGGTGCTGTTCGCCGAGCACAAGCGCACC
>NZ_JASBSF010000082.1 GCF_030149085.1 Microbacterium sp.
TCACCTCGACAGAGGCGACGACCGCCAACAGCCAGGCCCGGCACATGCGCGAGACCGACCTGAACGAATACGGCAAGTCCGGCTACGAGCTGCGCTCGACCATCGTCGTCCCGCAAGAGGACGGCATCGTCATCGTCGACACCCTCGCTCGCACCCAAGAGATGATCTGACCGCCAGGACGCCCCGCCCCCAAATCAAGGTGTAGGAACCGCTCAGAGATGTCCACGACGACTCGACGAGACCGAGGAATCGCGGCTAAAGTGTCCGCGTCCAACGCGTGTGTCTACTCCTCGAGTTGTCCATCGCGGTTCGAGCTGACGACACCCGCCAGAAACATGTGCTCGCAGCTCATCGTTTACAGAGTGGTGACGACGGTACCTGCTGGTTTGTACAGCACAGCCAAGGCGGTAACGCCGACGATGGCGAATCCGAGCAGCGCGCTAGCCGCGATGGGCAGTCCAATGACACCGAGCCAGCCCGCGATCGGGTAGCTAACCAGAAAGCAGCCGTGCGAAAGTGCGAATTGTGCGGTGTATACCAGGTTGCGGTTAGCGGGGGTGGACGCGTCGGCTAGAAGCCGTGACGAAGGGGTGTTAATCAGCGAGGTACTGGCACCGAGCAACGCCCAGGTGGCAAGCAGCATCCACCAGCCCTCTCCCGTGGTCGTGGCGATAATCGTCATCGCGATGGCCGCGATCAGACCCGAAACAAGCGTCCAGGCACCGATGCTCATGGCGCACAAGACACCGATGCGGTCGACGATCCACGGGACGTTGAGGGCAATGATCAGGGAACCGACCCCATACGCGCCGAGGGCGAGGGCGAGGGCGGTGTCATCCAGGTCGAACACGCCTTTGGTGTAGACGACGGAGTTGACCAGGACGATAGCGGTGCCGGCCGCGACGACCACGTTGGCGGCCATCAGGAAGCGGAGGCTGGGCGTGCGGGCGAACACGCGCAGCCCGGTTGGCAGCCGCTCCCAGAACGTGCCGGTGGACGCATCGGGTACGTGTGCGGGAAGGCGGGCGATGAGGACGAGGGTGGCGGAGGCGGCGAAGCCGACGGCGGTGCCCACGAACAGGTTGTTGTAGCTGATCACGGCAAGTAGGGCTGCGGCGATGACGGGGCTGAGGATCGAGTCGAGATCGTAGGCGAGGCGTGACAGCGCGAGGGCACGAGTGTACTGCTGGGGGTCGGGCAGCACGCTCGGGATGAGTGATTGGAAGGCGGGGGTGAAGGTCGCGGACGCGGACTGCAGCACGAACACGAGCACGTAGATCTGCCAGGTGTCCTGGACGAAGGGCAGGGTGAACGCGATCGCGAGTCGAACGGCGTCGGCGCCGACCAGAACGGCCTTCTTGGGGAGCCTGTCCACGAGCGCTGCAACCAGGGGTGCGACGCCGACGTAGGCGACCATCTTGATCGTCAACGCGGTGCCGAGCACCGATCCGGCGGCATCTCCGGCGATCTCGAACGCGAGCAGTCCGAGGGCAACGGTGAGCAGGCCGGTGCCGACAAGGGCGATGACCTGGGCGAAGAACAGCGCCCGGTAGGTGCCGTTGCGTAAGACGGTGATCATGGCGCCACAGGGCGGCTGGCGTCGGCTCCGGCGTGGTGGTGCGGGGCGGCGCCACCGAGGGAGTGCTCGGCTTGGAAGATCGCGTCCGTGACCAGCTGGCGCGCGTGTTCGTCGGCGAGGGCGTAGAACACGCGGGTGCCGTCTTGTCGGGTGGTGACCATACGGGCCAGGCGCAGCTTGGCGAGATGCTGGGAGACGGCGGCGGGTGACTTGTCGACGATGTCGGCGATGTGGTTCACGGACAACTCCCCGGCTCCCTCGAGCGCGAGGATGATCCGCACGCGGGTGGCGTCAGCGAGCATCGCGAAGACCTCGACGGCGAGCTCTACGTAGAGGCTGTCGGGGTCGCGGCCGCATGTCACGTTATCTGCATTCATACGCAGATTCTTCCATATGGAGGGATGGCTCGCCGCTGACGATGATGCTCAGTCGAGGTGGCGGGCGCGGTGCAGGAGCGCGTCCATGCCGAATTCAAGGTGTGCGGCGGCGTTGTCGTCGAGGAAGAGATCGCGGACGCTGGTGAGTGCGGGGAACGAATGTGCGGCGAGTTCCTGCTCGAAGCGGTGGGCGCCGTCCTCGGGGGTGGTCTGTTCTTCGTGGACGAGTCCGACCACGAGGTAGTTGAGGCTCCAGAAGGTGGTGACGGCGAGGTCGGGGTCGACGCCGGCATCGAGCAGCGCGGCAATCACCGCCTCCCCTAGCCGCAGGGTGTTGGTTTCGGAGACCCTCGTACCCGAGACGAGATGTGCGCCGTCGCGGTGGTTCAGAAGGACCTGGCGGTAGCGGCGGAAGATCTCTTTGACCCGGTCGATCGGCGGGTGTGGGAGGTCGTCGAAGGAGAGCTCGCCGAGAATGGCGTCTGCCATCAGGTCGAAGAGGCGCGCTTTGCTCCCCACCTGCAGCGACACCGAGTTGAGGTGAACGTCGAGATGTCGGGCGATCCCACGGAGGGTGATGGCGTCCGCCCCGCCGCGATCGAGCAGGGCCAAGGCGGCGTGGATGACGTCGCGGCGGGATAGTCGGTCGGCCACAGGTCTCTCCTCCGAGCTTGGTCAGTGACCAACACTGTAGTATCTTGGTCACCGATCAAGGAAATTGGTCACTGACCAAGTAAGGAGTGGGACATGGGTGCGGGTCACAACCACGGTGCACCGACTACCGAGGCAGGAGCGCCCGGGGATCACCGAGCACGACTGTGGATCGCGTTCGGCCTGACGGCGACGATCGTGATCGCGCAGGCGATCGGTTCCATCGTCACCGGCAGCCTGGCGCTGCTGACGGACACCGCACACGCGATCACCGACGCGTCCGGTCTGCTGGTCGCGCTGATCGCGGCGACGCTGATGCTGCGGCCGGCTAATCCGAAGCGGACCTGGGGATTCCGACGCATCGAGGTGATCGCCGCACTCGGGCAGGCCGCACTGCTGCTGGTGGTGGGCACTTACGCCGCCGTCGAAGGTATCCGACGCCTGTTCGAGCCGCCGGAGGTCGCCGCGGGAGAGATGCTCGTGTTCGGCATCGTCGGCCTCGCGGCGAATGTGATCGCGATCGTGATCCTCTCCTCGAGCCGCGGCGCGAACTTCAATATGCGGGCAGCGTTCCTGGAGGTGATCAACGATGCACTCGGCTCGCTCGGGGTGATCGTGGCCGCGATTGTGATCGCCACGACCGGGTTCCAGCAGGCCGACGCGATTGCAGGGCTCCTGATCGCGGGACTGATCGTGCCGCGCGCGATCATTTTGATGCGCGACACCACCCGGGTGCTCATGGAGTTCACCCCTGCCGGGCTCGACTTGGACGAGGTACGCCGGCACATCCTTGAGCTCGAACACGTCACCGACGTGCACGACCTGCACGCATCGACGGTCGCCACTGGCCTGCCCACCCTGACCGCGCATGTGGTGGTCGAGGATGAGTGCTTCACCGACGGGCATGCCGCGGAGGTGTTGCACGAGGTACGCGAATGCGTGGCCGGTCACTTCCCGGTGTCGATTCAGCACTCGACCTTCCAGATCGAGACCGCGCACCTCACCGAGGACGAGCCAGCCCTTGTCCGCCACCGCTGAGCCGGGCCCCCCAGCGCCGCGGTAGCGGTCGGCGGAGGAAGGGTGTCAGAGCGTCGCGAGCAGGTTAGTGCAGGCCTGTTCACAGCGGCGGCAGGCGTCGGCGCAGACCCGGCAGTGCTCGTGCATGTCCGCGTGGGTGTCGCACTCGGCGGCGCATGCGGCGCACGCTGCGCGCAACGCCTCCAGCGCGGCACGAAGCACGGTGGTGTCCGTGCCGGTGTGGCGAGAGAGCAGGCGCGCGGTGGTGTCGCAGAGGTCGGCGCAATCCTGGTTCAGACGGATGCAGGTGGTCAGATCGGCGACCATCTCCTCGCTGAGACAGGCGTCGGCGCAGGTCGTACAAGCCTGGCCGCACTCGAGGCACGCGTCGATACAGGCCAGGAGCGCGTCTCGGTTGGCGATGTCGTTGGCTCGGGGGTGGGTGTCGAACATTTGGGCGGTGACGGTCACGGCCTTCTCCTTTGAATCGGTGAGGGGGTTACGTTACGTCGCTGTTCCGGATGCCGGCGACCCCCTTGGGTTACGGTGCGGGGGTATGGTACGGACGGTAGGCTGGACGGGATGATCGGCCTGTCCGCGTTGCGCCTGCGGCTGCCGCACCCGGTGCGGTGGCTGGTTGCCGTGTGCTTCGCTGCAGCGGTCATCGTCGGGTTGATGGGGATGCACACGATCTCCTCGGGACACACCGCCCCTACGACCTCGGAGAATGTCGAGATGCCGGGCGGGGCACCTCACCACTCGTCGGCGCCCGCGACCGGCGATGAGGATGCGGAGGCGTGCGCGTCGTGCAGCCCGAGCGGGGGCCATGACGTTCTGATGATGATGTGCGTGCTGGCGTTGCTGGCAGCCGCCCTCGTGCTGCTGGTCCCCCGCGCCGCATGGTCGTCTGTGTGGGAGCGGCATGCATTGCGTCCGCCGGTGACGCGGTGCCGGCCGGCCCCGGACCGGCCTCCCTCACTCCTGGAGCTGTCGATCAGCCGAACGTGACACGCACTGTCCCTGCCCTCTGGGGCGGGGGTGAGGTTCATTGCCCGTACGCGGGTTTCACGAGTGTTTGAGAGGACTGATGATGAACAAGAAGATGCGTTTGGCAGCGGTCGCGGCCGTACCGCTGGCAGCGGTGCTGTTCCTGGCCGGCTGCGCGGACAACGGAGGCAGCATGCCTGGAATGGATCATGGTGGGTCGTCGTCGGCCCCGTCGGAATCGGCGGAGGCGGACTTCAACATGGCGGATTCGATGTTCGCGATGATGATGATCCCGCATCACGAGCAGGCCGTCGAGATGAGCGACATGATCCTCGCCAAGAGCGACGTTGATCAGCGGGTGCTGGATCTGGCTCAGCAGATCAAGGACGCCCAGCAGCCGGAGATCGAGACGATGCAGGGATGGCTCGCCGAGTGGGGCGTGTCCAGTGACGACATGGACATGGGTGAGATGGAGCACGGCGGCGGGATGATGTCTGACGAGGACATGGCGGCGCTGGAGTCGGCGTCCGGGGCCGAGGCGGCACCCCTGTTCCTGGAGCAGATGATCGCCCACCACCAGGGGGCGATCGAGATGGCCGAGACCGAACTCGCCAACGGGAAGAACGCGGACGCGTTGGCGCTCGCGCAAGCCGTGGTCGATACACAGTCCGCGGAGATCGAGACCATGCAGGATCTGCTCGGCCAGCTCTGAGCCCGATCCGTCGAGTGGGGGCGCCGCTGCCATGCGCGGTGCCCCCACTCTTCGAACGCGGAGGTACGCGTATGCACGTCCATACGAAGACACTGGCGGCGGGCGCCGCTGCTTCCGCCCTCCTGATGCTGGCGGGGTGCGCGGACACTCCGACGTCGCCGCCGGCTGGGGACGGGCGCACCGGGGTACCGAGCCATGTCCACGCGGTGGTCGTCGCCCCGGACACTGACCAGCTTCTCCTGGGAACGCATGAAGGCATCTACGAGGTCACCGACACCGGGGAGTGGGGTGGCCGGGTCAGCACGGACAGCTTCGACGCGATGGGACTCACCGCCACTTCGCAGACACTGATCGCGTCCGGTCACCCCGGCCCCGGAAGCCCCGCCGAGTGGGGGGCACCGAACCTGGGCGTGATGCGCAGCACCGACGCAGGGGTGAGTTGGGAGTCGGTGGTGTTCGGTGGGGAGAAAGACTTCCACGCCCTCGCCGCCGGCGCCGATGACACGGTGTACGCCATCGCCACGGACGTCAGCGACGTGATCCGCAGCGACGACGCCGGGCTGACCTGGGAACCTACCGGTGCGGATCTGGTAGCGGCCAGTCTCGCCGTCGACGGTCGCGGACGGGTGATCGCGGCCACCGAAGAGGGTGTGCAGATCAGCACGGACGGCGGTGCGTCCTTCGCGGCGTGGCCCGAAGCGCCGCTGCTGTACACGTTGGGGGCTGCGGCCGACCGGACTCAGGTGGTCGGTGTCGGCACCGATGGGCAGATTTGGGTGACCGGAGCCGGTGCCGCGAGCTGGGAGCCGGCAGGTCGCGTGGACGGCCGGGTGCAGGCGGTCGGTATGGACGCCGCGGGCCGCATCGTGATCGTCGACGAGACCAGCGGCATCACGATTCTGCCCGGATAGCCCGCCGGGCACGCGACGGGCCGTATGCGAGGTGCCTACGGGAGTCGAACCCGTCTAGACGGCTTTGCAGGCCGTTGCCTGACCGCTCGGCCAAGGCACCGAGTGTCCCCTTACCGGGGACGTGGACGCAGCAGCGTGGGATCGCCCGTCTGGTCCGGTTAGGACCGGACCAGACGGGCGATCGCGTCGCTGGCTTCCTTGATCTTCTGCTCCGCCTGGTCACCCTCCATGCGCGCCGCGTCGAGCACGCAGTGTTTCAGGTGGTCGTCAAGCAGCCCGACGGCCACGGCCTGCAGGGCGCTGGTCAGAGCGCTGATCTGGGTGAGGATGTCGATGCAGTACTTCTCTTCATCGACCATCTTCGAGATGCCCCGCGCTTGACCTTCGATCCGCTTGAGCCGGTTCAGGTATCGGTCTTTGTCGGTGATGTACCCGTGGGGGGCGTGAGCGGTGTCGGGTGCGGGTGTGGTCATGGCCGGGTTCCTTCGGGTTTAGCTGTCCAGCGCTGCGCGGGTGCTGGCTTCGGGGCTGAGGTCGATGCGGCGCAGCAGCTGCGCGTTCAGGGCGACCACGACGGTGGACAGGGACATCAGGATCGCACCGATCGACATCGGCAGGACGAACCCGATGGGGGCGAGCACGCCGGCGGCGAGCGGCACGGAGATCAGGTTGTACCCGGCAGCCCACCACAGATTCTGCTTCATCTTCCGGTACGCCGCACGCGACAGCTGGATCACCGACAGCACACTGCGCGGGTCGGAGCTCGCGAGGATGACCCCGGCGGACGCGATCGCGACGTCGGTGCCGGCGCCGATCGCGATGCCGACGTCGGCCTGCGCGAGGGCGGGGGCGTCGTTGACGCCGTCGCCCACCATCGCGACCTTGCGGCCCTCCTTCTGCAGCTCGGCGACCTTGCTGGACTTGTCCTCCGGGCGCACGTGCGCGAAGACCCGGTCGATGCCCAGCTCGGCGCCGACGGCGTTCGCGACGGCTTCGGCGTCGCCGGTGATCATGACCACCTGGACACCCAGCTTGTGCAGGGCATCGACGGCTTCACGGGACTCGGGGCGGATCTCGTCGGCGAGCTTGAGCCCGCCGATGACTTTTCCGTCCCGGGTCACGTGCAGGATGATCGCGCCCTCGCTACGCCACGCGTCCGCCGTGTCGACCTCGCTGGCACCGACGTCCTCGAGCAGACGGGGACCGCCGACACGGATCTCCGCACCGTCGACGGTCGCGGTGACACCGACCGCCGGGGAAGAGGAAAACCCGGTCGCCTTCGGCAGGGTCAGGTTCTTGTCCTTCGCGGCGCGAACGATGGCCCTAGCGAGCGGGTGCTCACTGTCGGCCTCGGCCGCCGCGGCGATCGCGAGCACCTGGTCAGCGTCCAGGTCACCGACCGGTTCCACGGCGGAGACGGTGGGCTCGCCCTTGGTGAGGGTGCCGGTCTTGTCGAACAGCACGGTGTCGACGGTGCGCATGCTCTCGAGCGCGAGCCGGTCCTTCACCAACACCCCGCCACGGGCGGCGCGCTCAGTGGCGATGGACACCACCAGCGGGATCGCCAGGCCCAGCGCGTGCGGGCAGGCGATGACCAGCACGGTGATGGTGCGCACGACCGCCGCATCGGGATTGCCGACGACAGTCCACACCACCGCGGTGATCGCGGCGGCGCCCAGCGCGAACCAGAACAGCAGCGCCGCCGCCTTGTCGGCGATCCGCTGCGCCCGAGAGGACGAGTTCTGTGCCTCCGTGACCAGCCGCTGAATACCCGCGAGGGTGGTCTCATCCCCCGTGGCGGTGACCTCCACGCGAAGGCCGGAGTCTGTGGCGACGGTGCCCGCGGTAACGGGGTCGCCAGTGCCGCGGGCGACGGGGCGGGATTCACCGGTGACCATGGACTCGTCCATGTCGGCGCGGCCGTCGACGATCTTCCCGTCGGCGGGGACGCTGCCGCCGGGGCGGACCACCACCACGTCCCCGACCTGCAGGTCGGCGGGTGAGACCTTGACGATCTGGTCCCCTTCGACGCGCTCTGCCTCATCCGGGAGCAGCGCCGCGAGGGTGTCCAGCGCGGAGCTGGTCTGGGCGAGGGAGCGCATCTCGATCCAGTGACCGAGCAGCATGATCACGATCAGCAGCGCCAGCTCCCACCAGAACTCCAGCTCGTGGTGCAGCAGGCCCAGGGTGGCGCCCCAGGACGCGAAGAACGCGACCGTGATGGCCAGACCGATCAGCAGCATCATGCCGGGTTTGCGGGAGCGGAGTTCGCTGACCGCACCGGTCAGGAACGGCCACCCGCCCCACGCGTACATGACGGTGCCGAGGACGGGGGCGATGAACAGTGCCCAGTCGGGGACGGTGTAGCCGAGGATCATCGCGAACATCGGGGAGAACGCCACGACCGGGACGGCGATGATCAGGTTGATCCAGAACAGTCGCCGGAACTGGCCGACGTGATCCCCGTGCCCACCGTGCCCGCCGCCGTGGCCACCACCATCGTGACCTGCGTGGTCCCCGTGGCTGGCCTGCGTGCCGTGGCCGGTGTGGGTGTCGTGCTGGGTGGGCGGCTCGGGGGTGTGGTCGCCGTGGCGGGTGTCTCCCCCGGTGGCGGTGGCGGCCTTGCCGGTGGGGTGGTCGGTGTGGTGTGCGTGCGGGTCAGTCATCGGTTCACTTCCCTGTGCCTAGCGTTGGTGTGAGTCTGCCGTCGCGGTTCCCGCGGAGGCGAGGTCCTGCGGATCGGTCGCGGCAGGAGTATGAAGGTTCGGCATCCACCCGAACACCGCGGGCACGGCGTCCAGCCCGAGCACCCCGACGGGGACACCGTCATGCTCGTGGACGACCAGGAGCGGGTCGGTAGTGTCGATGCGTGCGGAGGTGTGACCCCCGGTGATCCCGGCACCGGCGACCATCATGCCGTGCACGGTTGCCGTGAAGGGGGCGCGGGGCTGGTAGTCGCCCGGGTGGGTGCCGGCGCCGAGGTCGGCGAGCATGGTGCGTGCGGCATGTTCACCCTGCGCGGCCGCGTCCGACCAGTGATCGATGCGCCAGGCGCCCAGGGTGGTGTCATAGTGTGCGGCGACCCCGCCGGCGCTGTAGACGCCGGGGGTGGCGGTGCGCAGCTTCCCGTCCACGATGACCCCGTCTTCCCAAGGGGCGGGGCCGGTCGGGGTGGTTCCGTGGGCGATGATCAGCAGATCCGCCGTCAGCTGTGTGGTGTCGTCCAAGGCGAGCTCGAGCTGTGTGCCGGTGTCAGTGACGGCGGTGAGGGTGCGGCCGAACGCGACGTCCACGTGCTCCCGGTGCGCGGCGGCGAGGCGCTCCGCGGCGCCGGCGCCGAACACGCTGACCCCGGGGGTGGTCGCGCGGGCGAGGAGGGTGACCTGATGTCCACGGTCGCGGAGCAGCGTGGCGGTCTCGGCCGCGACCAGACCGGCACCGGAGATGACGATCTGCGCGGGGCGGCCAAGCGTGCCCAGGAGGTCGCGGACGGCGACCGCGTCTTCCAGGGAGTGCAGGGTGGTGACCCGTCCTGCCTCCGTGGCGGCGGTCAGGCCGGGCAGCGTGTCCGGCAGCAAGCGGGGGGTGCTGCCGGTGGCGAGGAGGAGCGCGTCGTACGGTTCGATCCGGCCGGATGCGAGCCGCACGGTCTTTCCCTGTGGGTCGACCTCGACCGCGGTGTCACTTATGACCTCCACCCCGGGGGTGACGACCTGTTCCGGGGTGAGCAGCCCGATCGCGACCCCCTTGTTGACCAGGGTGCGGTTGTACGGGGCCTGTCCGGTGCGGTCGACGAGGGTGACGCTCACCGTGCCGGAACCGTGAAGAACGCGCGCCGCGGCCGCGCCGGCGGCGCCGGCTCCCAGGATGAGGACCTTCTGGGGTGACAATGTTGCTCCTTGCGTCTCGCGAATGTGGGGGCTGGTGACCGGTATCCCCGGCCTGTGGTCGGTTAGGCGGCCGTGGCGTACTTGGCGGGGTCGGCGTCGAAGAGGGGGCCGCAGGCGGAGCAGCAGAACCAGTACCGCTGCCCGTCGTAGTCCCGGTAGAGGCCTTGGGCTTCCGCGGTGCTCTTGCTGACGGTGCTGCCGGGCATCACCGGGCAGGTGACGATGTCATCGGCGGGGGTGCCGGCGGGTGCTTCGTGGTGATGGTCGTGGCTCATATCCGTTGCTCTCCGTGATGTGGGTCCGGGGCGGCAGCCGTCGTCGCTGCCTCGTTTGTCTGCGTCCGAACCCCTCCAGGCTATACCCCGTACGGGTATGACAACAGGTGGGGTGTGGCGTGTATTCCCTGGACTGCTGGTGCTCAGGGGCGGTAGGCGAGCACGGTCATCATCCCGGCTTCGCCGTGGTAGATGTTGTGGCAGTGGGTCATCCATTGGCCGGGGTTGTCGGCGTCGAACTCGAGGTCGAGGGTTTGGTTCGGCAGCACGATGGAGGTGTCTTTGCGGGGGCCGCCACCGGCGTGCTGATAGGTGTGGCCGTGCAGGTGGAAGGGGTGCCACATGTCGGTGTCGTTCGTCACCCGCAGCCGCACCCGTTCCCCCGCGACCAGTGCGTGCGCGCCGCGCAACGGGTTGTGCATGTCGAACTGGGTGCCGTTGAACCCCCAGTCGTAATTGGCCATGCTGCCGGTGAGGGTGAGGTCGAGGGTGCGGTCCACGTCACGACGGTCGAGGGTGACCTCGGGTGCGGCGAAGAGCATGCTCGCCACCGCGACGACGCGGCCTTCGCCCAGTTCGGCGATGTCCGCGTCCGGGGTGGGCGCCTGTCCGCTGCCGGTGCGGATGATGGCGAAGCCGCGTTCCCGCTTGCCTTCGGCCTCCGCCACCAGGGGGAACGCACCGTCGCCCAGGGTGACGATCACGTCGTAGCGTTCCCCCATTCCCACCAGGACGCTATCGGCAGCGACCGGGTCGACGGGGAACCCGTCGGTGTGGGTGACGGTCAGCCGGTGCCCGCCGATGGCGACGCGGAACGCGGTGTCGCCGCCGGCGTTGATCAGCCGGATCCGTACCCGCGTGCCGGGCGTGCCGGTGAATTGGGCGGGGTCGGCGGCGGGTTTGCCGTTGATCAGGTAGTGCGGGTAGTACACGTCGCCGGCGTCGCCGCCGAGTAGGTCGGAGTCGGCGCCCATCAGCATGTTCCCCATCCGCATGAACATGTCGCCGTGCCCGCCCATGTCGCCCATTCCTTCTCGCAGCTGCTCGAGCACCGCGTCGGGGGTGGCGGTGACCCCGTCCAGCCAGTCGTCGAGGACGATGACCCATTCGTCGTCGTAGCGCAGCGGCTCATTCGGGTCTTCGACGATGAGCACCCCGTATAGGCCGGTGTCCAGCTGGGCGCCGACGTGCGGGTGGAACCAGTGCGTACCGGGGTCGGGGGCGATGAACTCGTATTGGAACGACTCGCCGGGGCGGGTCGCGGTCTGGGTGAGTGGGGGGACGCCGTCCATGTCGTTGCGGAGTGCCAGGCCGTGCCAGTGCACGGACGTGTCGACGGGGAGGGTGTTGCGCAGGGTGGCCTGCAGGGTGTCTCCTGCCTGGACGCGCAGGACAGGCCCGGGGATGCTGCCGTAGGAGAACGTGGACGCGGGTGTTCCTGCCAGATCGAGGGTCGCCGCCGCCGCCGTCAGCGTCGCGGTGACCACGCGGCCGGTGCCGCCACGGCCCCGTTCGGTGCGGTCGACGGCCGCTCCCGTCGGGCTGACCCAGGCGGGGGTGGGGGTGCAGGCGGCCAGAGCTCCAACCGCGGCGGCGGTGGCGCCGAGGGCGAGGAAGCGTCGCCGGGTGAGGTGGGGGGAACGGCGGGGCGCGGGGGCGGTCATGGTCGGCGGGTCCCTTTCGGTCGATGTTGCGTGGCGGGCGGTGTGAGCTCCGTGGGGGTGCGCAGGTGGGTGAGGGTGGCGGTGATGCTGAGCAGCACCACCACTCCCCCCAACACGGCCGCGGCTCCAGGGAGGGTGAGAGCGGGGACGAGGAAGCCGGCCAGCACGACGGGGACGGACATCGCGAGGTAGGAGATCGTGTAGATCACGGCCATAACGGTGGCGCGCTGCCCGGGGTCGACGTGCGGCAGCAGGGTGCGCATCGCGCCCATGAAGGCAGTCCCGAACCCGGCACCCACGACCGCGACACTGGCGAGGTACCCGGGCAGAGTTGGCACGGCCAGCGCGGCGAGGCTGAGCACGGTGCCTGCGCCGAGAGACACGGCCCCGAACACGCTGATCCGCCGGGCGGTGGCCCCCTGCAGTGCGGTGGCGGCGACCACCCCGGCCGCGGCGAGGATGATGATGGACCCGGCCTGGTGCAGGTAGGTGTCGGCGTGGAACCGGGTGGCGATGATCCCCGGTCCCAGGGCGAGGAACAGACCGTTGGTGACCCACCCGGCGATGATGGCGGGGGCGACCGAGACGATGATCCGCCGCCGCGTCGCCGCCGAGACCCGCCGGGCCCGTGGGTCCGGTCCCGCGTCCCCGGGAAGGACGGGTGGGGTGGGAATGGTCCAGGCGGTGGCGGCGAGGAGAGGGAACACCGCGGCGAGGAGCAGAAAGATGGTGCCCGCGTCGATGCCGGGTAGGTCCAGCAGTCCAGCGGCGGTGAGCGCCCCGAGCCCGAGACCGGCCATGGGGGCCACGGTGTTGGCCAGCGCGGCCGCCCCCAGCCAGCGGGAGGGTTCGTGGTCGACCATCATGGCGTTCAGAACCGGGACCAGCAGTCCCGCCGCCAGGCCTTGCAGGGCGCGGGCGGCGAGCAGCAGCAGGAAGGAATCGGCGGCCCAGAACATCAGCAGGCTCACCGACAGGGCCACCGATCCGACGGTGAGGATGCCGCGACGCCCGACCCGGTCAGAAAGCGACCCGAGCGTCAGCAGTGCGAGCAGCAGCGGGATGGCGTAGATCGCGAAGATAAGAGTGGTGGCCACCGGGGGCAGCTGGAGCTGCTCGGTGAGTTGCGGGTAGAACGGGGAAGGCGCCGACGCGGCCGCCATTAGCACGACGGTGCCGGTCACGGCGAGACAGAACCCGCCGCGGGCACGAGTGGCCGGGGTCACAGGGGTGGCGGCGGTCATGCGGCGCTCTCGTGCAGGTGCTGGGCGGTTTCGTGGACGGTGGCGACCGCGTCGACACCGCTCACCCCCACCAGAGCACCGTTGAGCGTGTGCGTGACGAGGGTGCCGGGTCCTGGGCCCTGTCCTTCGGTGGCGGGCGTCATGGTGTACCCGATGCCGGTGATGGCGGTGCCGTGGATCAGTGACGTGTAGGAGCTACGAGGACGGTAGGGTCCCGGGTCGGCGGCGCCGGTGCGGTCGTGGAGCACCGCGGCGGCGGCGTGCTGTCCTTGCGCGGCCGCGTCGGCCCAGTGATCCAGGCGCCAGATCCCGAGGTGGTCGTCGCGGTGTATGGCGGTGCTGCCGGCCGCGTACACGTGCGGGGCAGTGCTCCGCAGCCGGTCATCGACAGGCACCCCGGAAGAGAACGGTCCCGGTGCGGTGGGGGCGTTGCCGAGGGCGGTGATGAGCAGGTCGGCGGAGAGCGTGGTGGTGTCATCCAGGGTGATCCCCAGCAGCGGGCTCCTGTCACGGACGGCGGTGATCGTGCGGCCCAGGAATGTGGTGATTTTGCCGCGATGGATGCCGGTGATGTGGGCGGCGATCTGCGCGCCGAAGGAGGCCCGCCCGGGGATGCGGGAGCGGCTGATGAGGGCGACGTGATGTCCGGCGGCGTGGAGTGCGGACGCGGTCTCCGCGCCGGTGAATCCGCCGCCGTAGATCGCGACCCGGGACGGCCCGGCGGTGCGGGTGAGGTGTTCTCGGATCTGTTGGGCGTCCTGGATGCTGTGCAGGGTGACGACCTGGTGCCGTGCAGCGGGAGTGTGCCGCCCGGGCAGGCCCGGGGTGAGGGTGTCCGGGCGGCTGCCGGTGGCGATGATGACCGCGTCGTAGCGCAACTGTGCGCCGGAGGCGAGGTGCACGATGCGGCTGATCGGGTCGAGGTGGGTGGCGGTGTCTGCCAGCACGGTGACGGGCGGGAGCGGCGCGTGGATGGTCTCGGGCAAGGTGGGACCGAACGCGACGCCGGTGATGTGCATCCGGATGTACGGGGTCTCGTGGGTTCTGCCGACCAGGGTGACGTGGATGTCCTCGTGGCGGGCGAGGGCTGTTGCGGCGGCGACGCCGGCTGCTCCTGCCCCGAGGATGAGGACATGGTGGGTGGGCATGAGGTGCAGTTCGCTTCCGGGGTACGGGGGTCGCGGCGCTGCGAGGAGGGCAGGGTCAGGACCGGATCAGCTGGGTGATCGCGGTCGAGGCGGCATCAAGGACGGTGTCGTCGGTGAGGGTGCCGGTGGCGTGCGCGTGGCGCAGGTAGTCCGTCAGCAGGGCGAGACCGACACCCTGGAGCGCGCGTTGGGTGGCGGAGATCTGGGTGAGGGTATCGATGCAGGGGCGTTCCTGCTCGATCATCCCGGTGAGCCCGCGAATCTGCCCTTCCAGACGGCGCAGCCGGTTCCGGTAGGTGCGGGGGTCGGTGATGTAGCCCGGTTCGCGGGCGGCCGCGATGGTGGAGGTCATGAAGGGTCCGGTCTCCCGGTGCCCGCACGGGGTGTGTGGGCACCGGGAGTGAGGCTCAGGCCATGGCGGCGGCGTAGCGGGCCGGGTCCGCGTCGAACGCGGGACCGCAGCCGGCGCAGCAGAAGTAGTACCGCTCGCCCTCGTAGTCGCGGAACAGGCCGGCCGCCACGGCGGTGGCCTTGTTGACCGGGGTGCCCTCCATCACGGGGCAGGTGGTCATGTCGGCGCCACCGGCGGCGTCGAGGAGGTTCTCACGGCCGCCGGGGGCGGGGGCGCTGGTGCTGCAACAGCTGGACATGGGTGGTGTTCCTTCCGATGTGGGTGGTAGGTGCTGCCGGGTTGCCCGGTCAGCGGGCGATGCTCTTGAATCCGCGCAGACGCAGGCTGTTGCCCACGACGAACACGCTGGACAGTGCCATGGCGGCACCGGCGAGCATCGGGTTGAGGAGACCGAGGGCTGCGACCGGGATCGCGGCCGTGTTGTAGGCGAAGGCCCAGAACAGGTTGGTCTTGATAGTGCCGAGGGTCTTGCGGGACAGCCGGATCGCGTCAGCGGCGCTGCGCAGGTCGCCGCGGACCAGGGTGATGTCCGAGGCCTCGATCGCGACGTCGGTGCCGGTTCCCATCGCCAAGCCGAGGTCGGCCTGCGCGAGCGCGGGGGCGTCGTTGACACCGTCTCCGACCATCGCGACGACCTTTCCCTCGCCTTGGAGGCGGGTGACGACATCGACCTTGTCCTTCGGGAGGACTTCGGCGATGACCTGGTCGATACCGACCTCGGCGGCGATCTGGCGGGCGACCGCCTCGTTGTCGCCGGTGAGCAGCACCGGAGTCAGGCCGAGTGCCTTGAGCTGGGCGATGGCCTCCTTGCTGGTCGGCTTGACGGTGTCGGCGACGATGAGGATGCCGCGAGCGGCACCATCCCATCCGACGGCGACGACGGTCTTGCCTTCGCTTTCGGCCTGCGCCTTCGCGGCGGCAACCTCGGCGCTCAGGCGCAGCGACCACTCGGCCAGCAGCGATTCCCGGCCGACGATGAGTGCGTGTCCGTCGACGACACCCTGCACGCCCTTGCCTTCCAGGTTCGTGAACCCTTCCACGGTGGGGAGGGTGCCGGTCTGCTGGGTGGCGCCCTTCGCGATCGCCTGCGCGATGGGGTGCTCGGAGGCGTCTTCGAGTGCACCGGCGAGGCGGAGTAGCTCGTCCGCATCGGTGCCCGGCTCGGTGACGACGTTGACCAGGGTCATCTTGCCGGTGGTGACGGTGCCGGTCTTATCGAGCACGACGGTGTCGACCTTGCGGGTGGATTCCAGCACTTCCGGGCCCTTGATCAGGATGCCCATCTGCGCGCCGCGGCCGGTGCCGACCAGCAGCGCGGTCGGCGTGGCAAGACCCAGGGCGCACGGGCACGCGATGACCAGCACGGCGACGGCGGCGGTGAACGCGGCAGCGACAGGGAACCCGGCACCCAACCATGCCCCCATCGCGACGACGGCGATGAGGATCGCAATCGGGACGAACACGCCGGAGATCTTGTCGGCCAGGCGCTGCACCTCAGCCTTTCCGGTCTGGGCGTCCTCGACGAGCTTGGCCATCTGCGCCAGCTGCGTGTCCGAGCCGACCCGAGTGGCGCGAACTACCAAGCGTCCGCCGGCGTTCACCGTGGCTCCGGTGACGGGGTCGCCTTCGGCGACCTCGACCGGGACGGATTCGCCGGTGAGCATGGAGGCGTCCACGGCGGACGTGCCGGAAACCACGACACCGTCGGTGGCGATCTTCTCGCCCGGGCGGACGATGAACTCGTCCCCCGCCTGCAGGTCCTCGACCGGGATCTTCGTCTCCACCCCGTCGCGCAGCACGGATACTTCCTTCGCGCCGAGCTCGAGCAGCGCGCGCAGCGCGGCGCCGGCCTGACGCTTGGACCGCTTCTCGAAGTAGCGGCCGGCGAGGATGAACATCGTCACCCCGGCGGCGACTTCGAGGTAGATGTTCGCGGCTCCTTCCGAGGGGGCGAGGGTGAGCTCGAACGGGTGCGTCATCCCGGGGGTGCCGGCGGTGCCGAAGAACAGCGCGTACAGCGACCACAGGAACGCGGCGGTCGTGCCCATCGAGATGAGCGTGTCCATCGTCGCGGTGCCGTGCTTGAGGTTCGCCCACGCCGCCTTGTGGAACGGGAACGCCGCCCACACGATGACCGGCGCCGCCAGCGCCAACGACGCCCACTGCCAGTAGGTGAACTGCAGGGCGGGGACCATCGCCATCGCGATGACCGGGACGCTCAGGACGATGGAGACGATGAGCCGATTGCGGAGGCTGGTCAGCTCCGGGTCGGCATCGTCCGCGTCCCCGCCCTCGGCGGTGTCGTTCTTGGCCTTCTTCGGGGCCGGAAGCGCCGCGCTGTAGCCGGTCTTCTCGACCTCGGCGATCAGCAGGGCCGGGTCGTATCCGGCGGGGATGGTGACCTTCGCCTTCTCGGTGGCGTAGTTGACCGTGGCGGCGACGCCGTCGAGCTTGTTCAGCTTTTTCTCGATCCGCATCGCGCAGGAGGCGCAGGTCATCCCGCCGATCTGGAGTTCGACGGCGGAGTCCGCGGTCTGTTCTGCGGGGGCTGTGGTGCTCATGGTGTTCCTTCTTCTCTCAGATCACCGCGGGGCGGTCAGTGACCGTCGCCCGTGTCGCTGTGTGTGTCGTCCGTGTCCGTGTCGCCGGTGCCGTGCCCGGCGTCCACGACGAACTCGGCGGTGTGGACCTGCCCGTCGACCTGGAAGTCGAGGTAGAGCAGGTACCGGCCGGTGGTAGGCGCCTCGGCCGCGAATCGGATGTCGGGTCCGGCGGTGTCGCCGTCCTGCGGGTCGTCGCCTTCGGCGTGCACGTGCAGGTAGGCCAGGTCCCCATCGCGCAGCGCGACGAGGTGCCCGAAGGCCCCAAGGTACGGCTGCAGGGTGGTGACTGGCTGCCCGTCACGGGTGACCGACAAGGTTAGCTCGGAGCTCTCCCCCGCGGTCAGGTCCCCATCGAGGGTGACCGTGTACCCGTCGACCTCGCTTGTCGTCGACGTGGCGGTCGCCGGGTTCGGGGTGAACGCGCCCGCGACGTCGACCGTGCGGGTCAGGGTGACCTTGTCGGGGCCGTCGGCGACGTCCGGCACGAAGTCGGCATAGATCCGGTAGCTGCCGGCTTCGGTCCACTCCCAGGAGGTCGTCCAGGTGCCGGTGGCCTCGTCGAGCGTGGGGTGCACGTGCCGGAACTGGGTTCCATCGGTGCGCACCACGATCAGGTGCAGGTCCTTCTCATGCGAGGACTCGTACGCGGTCAGCGCAGTCCCGTCAGCGTCGAGGATCTGGAAGCTCAACTCGCCTGACTCGCCCGTTCCGGTGGGCGCGGCGATCGGGCTGAGTTCGTATCCGTAACCGGAGAGGGAGACGCCGGGGATGGTGGCGGTCTCGGCGGTGTCCTCGCCGGTCATGCCGGCGTGATCGGCCATCGAGCTGTCGTCAGCCGCGGCCGTCCAGTTGGCGACGGCGCTGTCCGGGACGACAGCTGCCGCGATGCCGAACGCCCCGCCGAAAGCCACGACGACGCCGGCGCCATACAGGCTGAGTCGTCCCGCAGCGTTCATCAGGCGCGCACCGCGGAGTAACCAGCCTCGTCGACCGCGGCCAGCACGGCGGCGTCATCCAGAGCACTGGTGGAAGACACGACGAGCTTGCCGGTCTGGGCGCTCACCTGGATCTCGTCCACGCCGGGGATCTGGGAGACCTCTTCACGGATGGACATCTCGCAGTGTCCGCACGTCATGCCGGTGACCTGGTACTCGCTGGTGGCCATGATGGTTTCCTTCCGTCGGTGATGCGCCAGAATCGGCGACACCCACCCTAACACCCCTACCCCCCTAGGGTATTCCGGAGTACTGAGGAAATCGTGGTGTCCATGCTCAGATTTGTTTGTGGCATCGCGTGAGACCTACCGCCTCGAACCGGCCGCCTGTGCGTGAATTACGTCTCCCGCCCAGCAGCTATCCCCTTGCTGCAGGAGAGATCACCCGAACCACCCGACCGAAATGTCCATATGGACACCACGTGGACACTTCATCTGCGAAATGGACATTTTAGAAAAATCCCTACACCCCGGCCCGTCAAATGTCCGACCCCCCCTACTACTGTTGTGTGTGTCAGATACACAACATGGCGCGAGCCGTTAGGCGCGGGCGGCGTGTGCCGGCATGCCGGACCGCCCCACCAGGGGCGAACGGCCGGCTTCGCCGACGCGATGACGCGCCGGCCGCGAGCGGGCGGATTTGCTCAGCGCGCCTGGAGGAGGCGCGCTTTCAGACGCTCTCCCCGCGCCTGGCGTTGGCTCTCCAGATCTCCCAGGCCCTCGTGAGCTGCCCGTTGTTGGATTCCGCGGCCGCGGCGCCCTCTTCTGCGGTGAGGGCGGTGTAGCCGCCGAGCTGACCGGCCGTCACCTGTGCTCGGGCGTTGAGGTCCGCGTAGACCGCGCGGGCGACCGCCTGCGGGATCGAGTCGCCCACGGCGACGAATCCGTGTCCTCGCATGAGTGCGACCGCCGCGCCCCCGAGGGTCGCAGCAAGGTCCGCGCCGAGCGAACCGCTGCGGATCAGCAGGTCGCTGGAGGACCCGACGCTGTCACGGATCTCGAAGACCGGGACCGCTTCGCCGAGGAAGCCCGCCATGTGCCACACCGCCTGCAGAGGCGTCCTGGAGATGCTGAAGGGCACCATCGACGCGGAGTGGCTGTGGACAACGGCCTGGACATCGGCGCGTGCCCGGTAGATCTCGCCGTGGATGAATCGTTCGAGATAGCTCGGTCTGTCGTCCGCGGTCGTCCCGTCCAATCCGATCACCTGAATGTCGTCGGGCGTGACGAGGCCGGGGGCCAGGTTTCTGGAGATGAGGAACCTGCTCGGGTCGTCGGGGTCACGGACGCTCACGTGGCCGAAAGCATCGAGGATGCCGTGGCGGACGAGAATGCGATTCGCATCGACGAGATCCTCTCGAACCCCTAGTCGATCACCAGTTGACATCCTTCATCGCTCCCTACTGCAGACGTACGTGTCGCTGTCAGCCCGAACACGCGGCTCACTCACCGTATACGGCGCTGTCACTCCTGCTCGACATCTCACGCGAACGCCTGCCCGAAGACCCGGACATCGCCCATCGCAGACGCGACCTGGATCAGCGTCGGCCCATCCTCGGCGAACGCGGCGGCGAACGCGCTCTCGAGCTCCTCCGGGTTGGACGCCCGCCAAGACTTCAGTCCCAGGCTTCGGGCGTACGATGCGTGGTCGATCGGGGGCCGGAAGGTCCAGCGCATCGCATCCTCTGCGCCGGGCTCTCCGAGCGAGCTGCCCATCGCTCCCGTCACGGTCGCGACGTCCCGCCAGCCCCCGTTGTCGAGGACGAGGTAGACGACCGGAACGTCGTACGCGGCAGCGGTGTGGATCGCTGTGGAGTTGAACATGAACCCGCCATCGCCGAGGACGGCGATCACTCGACGATCGGGACGAGCCATCTGGATGCCGACCGCCGCCGGCGCGCCCCAACCCTGAGCACTCGCCTTCCCCGAGAGGCCGAAATACGTCCACGGTGCGCCATAGTCGACGAGTGTGTCGATGAAGCCCTCCGCGGATCCGCACTGGTTGACGACGATCGTCTCGGAGCCGCCGAGGCGATGGATGAGGTCCGCGATGTGGGCCGCCGATACCGCGCCATCAGCCTCGCCGAGCAGGCGCGACCGCAAGGCTTCGCGGCCCGCTTCCCAGCGCTCTCTGAGCCCTCGCACCCGCCCGCCCGAGCTCACGGGTACCGCTCCGCCTTCAGCGAGGCGATCGGCGACCGCATCGAGCAGGCGCCCGGGGTGGCTGAGGATGCCGACCTGACCTGCGTACTGCCGGCGCAGAGCGAGCGGGTCCACGGTGACCTGCACCACGAGGCTGTCACCGAAATCCGGCAGGGGCATCGCCAGCCCCTCGGTGAGCTCGGCGCCGAGGAGGACGACGACGTCTGCGCCCTCCAGTGCAGGGCTCGATGCGGTCAGCTTGCCGACGTACCTCGGATTGGTGTTCGGGAAGGCGAGGTCGGCGCCCTTGATCTCCCCGAGCACGGACGCGTCCACCAGGTCGGAGAGCCTTTCCAGCGCGGCAATCGCACCGTACCGCGCGACCTCTGTCCCCACCACGATGACCGGACTGGCCGCCGTCCTGAGAATCTGGGCGAGACGCTCTACCGCATCCGGATCGAGCGCCTCATGCAGATACTCGGTCACCGGTCCCGGGGTGAACTCGATCTCCTCTTCCAGAAAGTCCATCGGAATGCCGAGGTGCACCGGACCGTAGGGAGGGGTGGAAGCGATCTGGAACGCTCGCTCGAGGAACTCCGGAAGCCGCTCCGCCCGGGGGATCTCAGCCGACCACTTCGTGTACTGCTGTGTCGCCTCTGTGATGGCCCGGGGAACGTTTTCGGCGCCCAGGCATCCCTGCAGGCGGCCTTCGCCTCGACGGGGTTTGCCCGAGGCTGACGGGAACAGCGCCTCCCAGCACCGCCGGCATGGATCGCGCCGCGCTTGCTGCGACGACGTACAGCGCGCAGCGCTGCCCCCCTACGAGAGCAGAACGGTCACGGTCTTCGTCTCGGTGTACGAGATCAGTTCGTCGAGGGACTCCTCGCGGCCGATCCCCGAAGCCTTCACCCCTCCGAACGGCAGTCCCCAGAAGTGCCGGCTGCCACTGTTGACGAGGATGTAGCCGGCCTCGATCTGCCGGGCGACGACGTGGGCGCGCGTGACGTCGCGCGTCCAGATGCTCGAGGTGAGCCCGTACTGGACGCCGTTGGCGATCCGTACGGCCTCCTCGTCGGCGTCGAAGGTGGTGACGGAGAGGACGGGGCCGAAGATCTCGTTCTGCTCGACGAACGACCCGGGGCTGACACCGGTGAGCAGCGTCGGCTCGACGAACCACCCCTCATCGAGGCCGGCGGGACGGCCGCCGCCCGTCGCCACGGTGGCACCCGCCTTCCTGCCTTCGGCGATGGCGCTGATGGACTTCTGGAACTGTGCCTCCGACACGAGCGGGCCCATGTCCACGGACGGGTCCAGCGGGTCTCCCACCCGGATCGCGGCCATGCGCTCGGCGACCCGGCCGATCACTTCGTCGGCCACCGAGGAGTGCACGAGCAGGCGGCTCGTCGAGCCGCAGCTCTGTCCGGCGACCCACGTGAAGTTCATACCCGCGACGGCACCGGCCGCAGCCGCCTCCAAATCGGCGTCGGCGAAGACGATCTGAGCGTTCTTTCCGCCCAGTTCGAGCGACACGTGCTTGACTCCGGTCTCGGCTGCATCCCGCTGGATCGATTGCCCCGTCGCGGTGGACCCGATGAAACCGATCCGGCGGACCTCGGGATGACGCACCAGCGCGCGTCCGGTCACCGCGCCGCGACCGCTGACGGTGATCAACAGATTGTCCGGGAGGATCCCGACCGCGAGCTCGGCCAGGCGCAACGAAGACAGCGGCGTCTGGTCCGGGGCCTTGAGGACCACGGCGTTGCCGGCGACGAGGGGCGCGGCGACCTTCGCCGCCGCGAAGAAGAAGGGATGGTTGAACGCACCGATACGCGCGACCACTCCGTAGGGCACCTGCATGGTGTAGTGGAGGTTCGTGCTCACCGGAATCGTCCGGCCACCGAGGTCGAGCGCCATGTCGGCGAAGATCTCCATGAGTTCCGCCGCCGCGTCCACATCGCCCCTCATCATCGAGAGGGTGAACCCGCCGTCCAGTGCGTCGAGAGTGGCGAGCTCCTCACGGTGCTCTCGGATCGTCGCAGCGAGTTGCCGGATCACGGCGGCCCGGGCTCGGGGCGGCATCGCGCCCCAGGCCGGCTGCGCAGCCTGCGCCGCCGCCACCGCGCGCCCGACCTCCTCCTCGGAGAGGTCGGGGGCGGAGGTCAGGGGACGCCCGGTCGTGGGGTTCTCGACCTCGTAGCGCGCGGCACTGGCCCACGGCTTGCCATCGAGAGTGACGGTCCATTCCCGGTCTGCGACATCGGTCGACGGGCTCATCATTGACTCCTCGTTTCCAGCAGAAGCGGTTTCTGTGTTCCAGAGGAGCATGCCCACCCTCTGGGACGGGAGGATGGTCCTCGCAGCCGCGACGCATCGCCTCCTCCTCCGAGCGCGGCCGCGAAGGCCGTCCTCGGGCCCACTTGACGTAAGGCGCGCGTGTGTGGCAGAATCAATTTCTGCACATCAGAAACTATGCCTCGGCCCGCTTCGACGTGCGACGTCGGAGCGGTGTCGAAGCATTACACTACGGATAGGCGCGACGATGAGCACTTCCAGCATGACGATCTACGACGAGATCCGTCGCGGAATGATACCGGCGTACATCTACAACGACGCGGAGATCTTCGCGCGCGAACGAAAGAACCTTTTCAGCCGCGCCTGGCTGTTCGTGGGCCACGAGTCCGAGATTCCTCAGGCCGGCGACTACGTCGTCCGGCGAATACTCGACGACTCGTTCATCATCGTCCGCGACGAGAAGGGTGAGATCCGCGCCCACTTCAACATGTGCCTGCATCGCGGCATGCAGGTCTGCCGGGCCGAGATGGGGAACGCCTCGCACTTCCGCTGCCCGTACCACGGGTGGTCCTACCGCAACGACGGACGCATCGTCGGACTCCCCTTCCACGAGGAGGCCTACGGCGGCGAGGCCGGGTTCAGCCGAAAGGGCGCACGGCTCCTGCCGGCGCCGAACCTCGGTATGTACAACGGCCTGATCTTCATCAGCATGGACCCGGATGCGCCGAGCCTCGAGGACTACATCGGCGACTTCAAGTTCTATCTCGACTACTACACCCGGCAGAGCCCCAGCGGCATCGAGCTCCGGGGCCCGCAGCGGTGGCGCGTCAAGGCGAACTGGAAGATCGGCGCCGAGAACTTCGCCGGCGACATGTACCACACGCCCCAGACGCACACCTCGGTCGTCGAGATCGGGCTGTTCCGCGAGCCGAAGGCCGAGAAGCGCAAGGACGGCAACACATACTGGGCCGGCAACGGAGGCGGCACGACCTACAAGCTCCCGCCGGGCACGCTCGAGGAGCGGCTGCGGTACGTCGGCTACCCGGACGAGATGGTCGAGCGGATGAAGGCGACCTGGTCTCAGGAGCAGCTCGATGTCATCGGCCGCGACGGGTTCATGATCTCCGCGGCCTCGCTCTTCCCGAACATGTCCTTCGTCCACAACTGGCCCAAGGTCGAGGAGGGTTCGGACGAGGACGTGCTCCCGTTCATCTCCATCCGGACGTGGCTTCCGATCAGCGAGGACGAGACCGAGGTGTACTCCTGGTTCGCGGTCGACGCTGAGGCTCCGGAGGAGTTCAAGGCACTGTCGTACAAGGCCTACCTGATGTGCTTCGGGTCGACGGGCATGTTCGAGCAGGACGACGTGGAGAACTGGGTCTCGCTCACGAACACGGCGAAGGGATCAATGGCGCGGCGCCTGCTCCTGAACAGCCGCATGGGCATCCTCAAGGATGGATCGCCGGTCGTCGAGCCGCTCGGCCCCGACCAGTTCGCCGGCCCCGGCGTCGCGCACGTGGGCTACGGCGAGTACAACCAGCGCCATCTGCTCCACCGCTGGGCGGACTACCTGGAGTCGGAGTACGAGGGCGTCGACTTCCGTGCCCTGTCGATCGGCGGCGAGCCGCCACTGGATGTCGAGCCCCGACCTGCGGGCATCACGAACAATGGTCAGAAGGTGGTCCGATGATCGAGGAGACCGGCAAGGCAGTTTCCGAAGTCTCCCGGCTTCGCAAGTCGTCAACCCTCGCCGACCGGGTGGGCTCGTCCCTGCCCTTCACGAGCGAGCTGCACGCCACGATCCATCGCTGGCTCGTCGAAGAGGCCTACACTCTCGACCAGCAGCGGTATGAGAGCTGGCTGGACATGCTGACGGAAGACATCCACTACGTCATGCCCGTCCGCGTGACCACCGCACTCGGCACGCCCTTCAGCACGTCCCCCGGGATGGCGCACTGGGACGAGAACAAGTACTCGCTCAGCCGGCGCGTCGCACGGTTCCTTACCGAGCATGCCTGGACCGAGGACCCTCCGTCCCGGCTGCGTCACTTCGTGACCAACGTGCGGGTGTTCGAGACCGACGTGCCCGGCGAGGTGCTCGCCGACTCCGCGATGCTGCTGTTCCGCAGCCGAGGAGACGTGAACGAGCCGTCGATCATCTCCGCCCACCGGGAGGATGTGTTCCGTGACGTCGGAGGCGAGTACAAGCTCGCGCGCCGCGTCATCCTCGTCGACGAGTCGGTGCTGCGCACCCAGAACCTGGCGATCTTCCTGTGACCCTGGAGTGGGAAGGCGCCGACGTCGATCGGGCCGCCGCGATCGCCGCCGCCGAGGAGCGCGCACGTTTGGTCGCGCGCACCGTCGGCGAGCCGCTCACGATCGCCAACGAGTTCTCTGAGATCACGGTGAGCCGGGTCGAGACCCGCAACGGGACGCGTCTGCTCATCGACTCTCCGAAATCCGGACAATGGATCGCACTCGACCCGCTCGAGCTGGAGGCGCTCACCTGGCAGACCGTCCAGACGTTCTCAGCGATGATCGGGTCGCCGTACGCGCCCGTGTTCCCCGACCCCGACCCATCATCAACGAGGAATGACCATGGCCACGGTGAAGGCTGACCTCTCCCTCTGCCAGGGCTACGCGAACTGCGTCGTGGCCGCGGGAGACTACTTCGACATCGACGACGACGGCAAGGTCGTGCTCTTGCAGCTCGAGGTGCCGGACGCGGAGCGCACTCGCGTCGAGGAAGCCGCCCGAAGCTGCCCGGTCTCGGCGCTGTCTGTCGAGGGTTGAGCCGATTCGCATGTCTCACGTCGTCGTCGTCGGTGCTTCCGTCGCCGGAGTCAAGCTCGTACAGAATCTTCGTTCGGAGGGGTTCACCGGCGCGATCACGCTGGTGGACCAGGAGAGCCATCCCCTCTACGACCGTCCCCCGCTGTCGAAGAAGTACCTCAGCGGCGCCGCATCCGACCCGGAGATCGCGCTGACGACGGCGGAAGCGCTCGAAGGCCTGCGGGTCGAGACCCGTTTCGGCGTCGCCGCGACCGAGCTGGATCCTGCCGGCAAGACGCTGACGCTCGCCGACGGCAGCGAGCTGACCTACGACATCCTCGTCATCGCGACGGGTGCCCGAGCTCGCCGAACCCCGTGGGCTTCCACTCCCGGCGTCCACGTGCTGCGTACCCGCGCCGATGCCGACGAGCTGCGCAAGGAGCTCGTTCCGGGCCGCCACCTCGCGGTGGTCGGCGCCGGATTCATCGGCGCCGAGGCGGCCGCCACAGCGCTTGCGGCCGGTGTCAAGGTCACCATCATCGAACCGATCGGTGCTCCGATGGGCCGGGCGATGAATATGGAAGTGGGCGGTATCTTCGCGGAGAAGTACCGCAGGGAGGGTGCTGAGCTACGCTTCGGCGTCTCCGTCGAGAACGTCGAGCGCACGGGTGACCGCGTCCAGGTCACGCTCACCGATGGCGCGACGCTGGATGTCGACGCTGTCCTGCTCGGTATCGGAGCGGTCGTCAACACGGAGTGGCTCGAGTCGTCGGGCCTCGCGCTGGATAACGGTGTCGTCTGCGAAGGCACGCTTGCCGCCGTCGGCGTCTCCCACGTGTATGCGATCGGCGACGTGGCACGATTCATGAACCGACGGCATCCCGACCCGATCCGGTTGGAGCACTGGACGAGCGCGACGGATCAGGCGCTGATTGTCGCGCATAACATCGCTCACCCGGATGACCTGCGCAGCTACGACCCGACGGAGTATGTGTGGAGCGACCAGTACGACTGGAAGATCCAGATCGTCGGGCATACCGGATCTGATCACTGGACGATGGTGGGCGACCCTGCGCAGGACCGCTTCGCCGTCGTGTACGGCGAGAGCCAAGGGCAGGCCGAAGGTGCCGTCATCGTGAACTGGCCGCGTGCCCTCGTCGACGCCCGCCGCTCGGTCGCCTCGCGAGCGAAGGCGGACGAGCTGATACATCGGCTGCGCGCCCTCCTCGAGCCCTCGAGCACGGCTCCGGCGAAGGCGGCCGCCCGATGAGAGCTGACGACACCACCCTCCCCCTCCTGCACGGTCACCGCATCCCGCGAATCGGGGTGGGCACGTGGCCACTCACGGGAGACGAGTGCGCAACGATGGTCGAGAAGGCGGTCGGCTACGGTTACCGCCTGTTCGATACGGCGTACAAGTACGCGAATGAGGAGGCCGTCGGTGCCGGTCTGCGTGCATCGGGCATCCCTCGTGACGAGGTCTTCATCACGAGCAAGTTCAACAAGGAGGACCACAGCGTCGAGGGAGTGCAGCGCGCGTACGACCGATCGCTGAAGACCCTTCGCGTCGACTACCTCGATCTGTTCCTGATCCATTGGCCGGTTCCGGCCCTCGACCGATACGTCGAAGCGTGGAAGGGTCTGGTGAGACTGCTCGAAGAGGGACGAGTGAAGGCGATCGGCGTCTCCAACTTCAAGTCTCACCACCTTCAGCGCGTCGTCGACGCGACCGGTGTCGTCCCCGACGTCGATCAGATCCAGCTCAGCGTCGACATCGCCCGTGTCGAACAGCGCAGCTTCCAGCGCGCTCACGGCATCCTGACCGAGGCGTGGAGCCCGCTCGGACGCGGAGGAGCCCTGCTGTCCGATCCCGCGGTGACCGCGATCGCGTCGAAGTATGACAAGTCGCCCGCACAGGTCCTACTGCGCTGGCACATCGAGGAAGGGATCGTTCCCGTCCCGCGCGCCGGCGATGAGAAGCATCTCGCGCAGAACATCGACGTCTTCGATTTCACGCTCAGCTCGGAGGATATGGCGACGCTGAGTGGGCTGGATCAAGGCGAAGAAGCCGCCCGCGACCCGGACGATCCGGCCAACGGGCACTGAGGCCCACGGCGGCGGGTCGGTCGCTCCCGCAGCCACGCTCATCAGCGGCGTGTTCGCGTGCGCAGCGCATCCATGGGCGCTACGACGACCCGGGCCGGTTCACCCCAACAGTTCGGCGAGGCGGATCGCGGCGTCCTGCAGTGACCGCGCTAGGGACTTGACCTTGCCCGGCGGTAACCGCTGCACGGGCGCGGAGGCGTTGATCGCCAGTCGCAGTCCCGACGAGACGTGGACCGGGACCGCGACGCTCGCCACGCCGTCCTCGCTTTCCTGCCGATTCACGGCATAACCGTCCAGTCGTGTCCGAACCAGTTCGGCGACGAGTTCGTCTCGGGAACGTATGGAGTTCGGTGTGACGATCTCGAGCTGCTCGTCCGGGTACAGCCGGAAGAGCTGCTCGTCGCTCAGCTCGGCAAGCAGCGCCTTGCCGGTCGAGGTGCAATGCGCCGGCAGGGTCTTGCCCAGTCTCGAAACCACGCGCACGGCCACATCGGGCTCGGCAACGGCGAGGAATCGGACATGGTTGCCCTCGAGCGTGCCCAGGTGGCAGGTCTCACCGAGGGCGGCGCTGAGGTCCTCGAGGATCGGCTGCGCCAGTCTCGGGACATCCATCCTGCGCAGCACCGAGAAGGCCACCGTCGTCAGCGCCGGGCCAGGGCCGTAAGCCTTGGTCACCGGGTTCTGCCGCACGAAGCCGCGCCATGCCAGCATCGCGAGAAGTCGGTGCGCGGTCGAGGTCGCCACCCCGAGGAGGGCACCGGCGTCCGTGAGCCGCAGCTCGTGCTCCTCACCCAGCAGCAGGATCAGCTTCAGCGCGTTGTCGACCGACTCGATCGGATACTGGGGTGGATCGCCCGGCGACCCGAGCTGTCGATTCTGCACGGCAGAAAGCTTACTTGCAACGTGGGCGCGCTCCTCCTGCACCGCGCGCTCCGATGCCGACCCGACAGGCGGGAGGATCGTCTCCGCGGTGCCACTGCAGCCCGTGCCACCCCACGCCGCCCGCGTGGCTCCCTGTGACGGCCCCGACGGCCCAGGCGCTCTACGGTCGGAGCAGGACCTTCAGGCTGCTGGACGCGTCGCGGGACTGCTCGAAGGCGGCGGCGGCATCGTCGAAGGCGAACTCGTGGGTCGCCAGCGGCGACAGATCGATCCCCTGGGCGTCGGACGCCTGACGATCGACTCGAGGACGGCCTCGTACTCGCGATGAGCGATGGCGAACGACTGCGGGTGCCACAACTGATAGATGTGTAAGCAGCGTTCCGGGTAGGAGTCCACTACCCGCCCCAACGGGATGTCTGCACGCGCGACGCAGCAGCGGAGGAACGCGTGGTGCGCCACCAGCCAGGCGCCCATGTCACCGACTGCCAGCGCCGCATCCATTAGCGTCCCGTACTCGCGCGAAGCGCCGATCTCGGAGCGCAGCATCCGTCCACCGTCCGGCGCGCGCCTAAGGACTCCAGCTGAAGCCGGACACCGTAGAGCTGGTCGACCTCTTCTACGTCCGGGTGATACACCGTCGCTCGGCGATGGT
>NZ_JASBSF010000128.1 GCF_030149085.1 Microbacterium sp.
CGCCGCGACGCGGCACGACCAAGGACCCAGTGGACGACCGGGATGCGACGCCCGGAGCACACCCCTGCCCAGACGTGGTCAGCGCAACTCGATCACGATCCCGCCGCCCGCCCAACCTTCATCGGTGGATCGAGGCTAAGCGCGAACCGCGTCCATCGCTTTCTCGAAGGGTCGTCCCACGGTGTGGGGCGGCCCTTCGTCATTGACGGGTGCGGGCGGGAATTGCTCAGCCGCCGGCGGGGGAGTAGTCTCTCGGATGGCTTAGGTAAGCCTTACCGAATCGTCCCGAGGATCCGCGTGCTCGCTAGCTTTCTCATCGGCCTCCGCGAAGGTCTCGAAGCCGCCCTCGTCATCGGCATCCTGGTGGCCTATCTCACGCAGCTGAAGCGTCGCGACGTGCTGCCGCGCCTGTGGTTGGGAGTCGGGGGTGCGATCGCTCTCGCCCTTGCTATCGGAGCGTTCTTCACATTCGGTTCTTATGCGTTGACGTTCGAAGCGCAGGAGATCATCGGGGGTCTGCTGTCGCTGGTCGCCGTGGCGATGGTCACGTGGATGATCTTCTGGATGCAGGCCCACGCGCGGACACTTGCGGGGGGACTACGCAGCGGCGTCGACCGGGCGATCGCGACCGGGGGACTGTGGGGAATCGTCGTTCTGGGCTTCGTGTCGGTCGCTCGCGAGGGTGTGGAGACGACTCTTCTGCTCTGGTCGATGGTGCAGTCGTTCGGAAACGCGCCCGAGTCGCTGGCTGGGGCCGTTCTCGGCATCCTCTGTGCCGCGGCGCTTGGCTGGCTCGTTGCCCGCGGGATGCTACGCCTGAACCTCCGGCTGTTCTTCACCTGGACCGGCGCCTTCTTGATCCTTGTCGCCGCTGGCGTCCTGGCCTACGGGATCGGCGACCTGCAGGAGGCCGGGGTGCTCCCGGGTCCCACCACCGCTCTCGCACCCATCGATGCGGCAGGGGCGGTGGCCCGCGGATGGGCGGGATTCCCCTTCGGCTGGGCGTTCGATCTCACCGGCATCCTCGACCCCACGAGCCCGGGCGCCGTCATCCTGCAGGCGACCATCGGCTTCACCGCCCGCATGAGTTGGCTCCAAGTGATCGCATGGGTGCTCTACGTTGCGGTCGTCGGCACGGTGTTTCTTGTCCGCGCGTTCCCCGCACGCCCGCGTCCCGCGGCGACCCCGACGGACGCTGCCGACTCGAGCCTTCTTTCGTCCGCAGTCAGTCCCCACAGCAAGGAGACCCATGAACACCCTCTCTCGTAGTCTGGCCCTGGTCGCCGTGACCGCAGCCGGTTCGCTCGTGCTCGCCGGATGCGTCGTACGGGCCGACCAGGCAGGCGGCGACGCGATCACCGTCACCTCGACGGAGGACTCCTGCGAGATCTCCTCGGCCAGTGCGGCCAGCGGCACGCTGAACTTCGCGGTGACGAACGCGGGGTCGGAAACCACCGAGTTCTACCTGCTCGCCAGTGACGGACTCCGGATCGTCGGGGAGGTCGAGAACATCGCGCCCGGTGCGTCCCGGACGCTCACCGTTCTCACCCAGCCCGGCGATTACTACACGCTGTGCAAGCCCGGAATGATCGGCGACGGTGTCGGCCGAGCAGCATTCACGGTGACCGGAGATTCCGTGGCGGTGGATGGCGAGGATGCTGAGCTCAAGCAGCAGGCGGTCGATCTCTACGCGGCATTCGTGAAAGACCAGGTCGGTCAGCTCGTGCCGGCTGTCGACGAGTTCGTCGCTGCCTATGTGGCGGGCGACGACGAGACAGCGAAGCAGATGTTCCCGCAGGTCCGTGCGTATTACGAGCGCATTGAGCCGGTTGCCGAGGCGCTCGGCGACTTGGACCCGCGTATCGACTACCGGGAGGTCGACGCGGTCGCGGAGGGGCTCGACTGGACGGGGTTCCACCGCATCGAGAAGGATCTCTGGGTGCCAGCATCCGATGCTCTCAACTCCGATGGTGTGACCCCGGCATGGCAGGACTGGGAGCCATCGACGCCCGAGCAGAGGGCGGAATTCGGTGACCTGCTGATCGCCGATGTGCAGGAGCTGTACGACTATGTGCACGGCAACGAGTTCATCGACGCGCTTGAGTCGCAGGGCATCGCGGGCATCTCCAACGGCGCCATCGCACTGCTCGATGAGGTGGCGACCGGCAAGATCAGCGGCGAGGAGGACTGGTGGTCGGGAACCGATCTGTACGACTTCGCCGCCAACGTCGAGGGGTCGAAGATGGCGTTTTCGCTCGTGCGTGACTTCGCCGTCTCAAGTGGCCCCGACGGTGAGCAACTCGTCGCCCAGATCGACGAGGGTTACGCGCAGCTGGAAGCGGAGCTGGCAACCTTCGGGTCGCTACAGGACGGCTTCGTCTCCTACAGCACCCTGACGGATGCCGACACCCGTGCTCTCTCGGATCGCATCAACGCCCTAGCCGAGCCGCTGTCGCAGCTCACGGTGACCGTGCTGCAATGAGCGAAGAACCGGCATCCGAAACGCCGCGGGCGGGCCTGAGCAGGCGAGGTCTGCTGGGGCTCGCGCTCGGCGCTGGTGCGGCGGGCGTCGCGGTTGGTGCCGGAGCGGCATCGGCCATCGCGCTGACGCGGCCGGATGCCGCGTCAGTCGCCGACACCCACCAGTTCTATGGCGCCCACCCGGCGGGCATCACCACCGACGTGCAAGACCACCTGCACTTTGCTGCGTTCGACGTGATGGAGGGCGCTTCACGGCAAGATCTCGTCGAACTCCTGCAGGACTGGAGTTACGCGGCGGCACGTATGATGCTCGGTTTGGAAGTCAGCGCGACCGGTGCTGTCGGCGGTTCGCCCGAAGCCCCGCCCGACGATACGGGCGAGGCGCTCGGACTTCCCGCCAGCAACCTCACGATCACGATCGGCTTCGGCCCAACGTTGTTCAGCACGGCCGAGGGGGTCGATCGTTTCGGTCTGGCGTCACTGGCACCGGGCTCGCTCGCCGCGCTCCCTCCGTTCCTCGGCGACGACCTCGACCCCGGTCACACCGGGGGAGACCTGTGCGTTCAGGCGTGCGCCGATGATCCGCAGGTGGCGGTGCATGCCGTGCGCAACCTCAGTCGCATCGCTTTCGGGCGCGCGCGGCTTCGGTGGTCGCAGCTGGGGTACGGGCGAACCTCGCGCACATCGGCGACAAGCAAGACTCCCCGGAATCTCTTCGGCTTCAAGGACGGCACCGCCAACATCCTCGCGGATGACACGGCAGCCCTCGACGAGCACGTGTGGGTGTCCGCCAACGACGGACCGACATGGCTCGCGGGGGGCTCGTATCTCGTGGCGCGCAAGATCGCCATGAAGATCGAGACGTGGGATCGCGTGCGCCTGGCGGAGCAGGAGCGCGTCACCGGGCGCGCGAAGGGAACCGGGGCTCCCCTCAGTGGCGGTGACGAATTCGCGCCGCCCGACTTTGCGGCATCCGGTGCGGCGGGGCTCGCGATCGATCCGCGTTCGCACGTCTCCCGGGCCCATCCGGCCAACAACGGCGGGATCCGGATGCTGCGGCGCGGATACAACTACGTCGACGGCAATACGGCGCTGGGACGCCTCGATGCCGGACTGTTCTTCCTCGGTTACGTGCGCTCGCCGGATCGATTCATCACGGTGCAGCGCTCGGTGGCGACGGATCTGATGATGGAGTACGTCACGACCGTGGGCTCGGGCATCTGGGCAGTGCCTCCAGCGCCGAGTGAGGGATCTTTCGTCGGCGCGGGGCTGTTCTCCTAGCGGCGAATGCTGCCTGTGTGGGGAGGGCTGGAGTAGTCTCGGGCGTCGATGACGCTTACCGATGACGCCCGCGAGCGGGACGCGGCGATTCCCGATCTCGACTGGCGGGTCTTTCCCGCCGGCACTGTGCGTGACCACTTCTCTGCGCCGAGCGGGAGGCTCGCGCGGGTGGGTCTCGGAAGCGGTGCACGCGGTCGTGTCGTGCTCTTCCCGGGTGTGACGGGGTCCAAAGAGGACTTCACCCTCATGTTGCCGCTGCTCGCTGAGGCCGGCTACCGCGTGGAGGCTTACGATCTCGCTGGGCAGTATGAGTCACGGGATGCCGGTCCCGAGAAACTCGATCCGCCCCGCGCCCGCTACGACTATCCGCTGTTCATCAATGACCTGACCGCCGTCCTCGAGAGCGGGCCGCGAGCGCACGTCCTCGGGTATTCGTTCGCGGGACTCGTGTCGCAGCTGATCGTCGCTGCGCGGCCGGAGCTGTTTTCCTCGCTCACGCTGTTGTCGACGCCGCCGGCGACCGGACAAGTGTTCCGGGGGGTGAAGCGGATCGGCCGCTTCAGCAGTCTCGCGGGCCCGCGAAGCGGCGCATCCCTCATGCTGTGGGGCATCCGTAACAACTTGAACCGGGTCCCCCCGCAACGCATCGCCTTCGTTCGTGAGCGATTCGCCCTGACGCGGCGAGAGAGCGTCGACGACATCGTCGGGCTCATGATGCGGATGCCGGACGTCGCCGATGCGGTGCGCGCAGCATCCGTGCCGACCCTCGTCGCGACGGGCGCGCATGACCTCTGGCCGACCGAGCAGTATTTGTCATACGCGCAGCGCATCGGCGCGCAGGTGGCGGTCTACGAGACGGGTCATAGCCCGTGCGAAACGGCGCCGCATCAGCTGGTGCGCGACATGCTCGCGATGTTCGCCGAGATAGACGGCCCCATGGATCGGTGAGGTCTCGAGGTCGGCGGGAATAGATTCGACGCGGTCGCGTTACACGAGATACATTCACTTGCATAGATCGGCCGCACACCCCGCGACCGGGACCGGAGAGCACGATGAGCCAGATGCAGTTCGGGATCTTCACCGTCAGCGACATCACGGAAGACCCCACGACAGGTCACACCCCCAGCGAGGCCGAGCGGATCCGCGCGACGCTGCAGATCGCCACGCACGCCGAGGAGGTGGGGCTGGATGTCTTCGCCCTCGGCGAGCATCACAACCCGCCGTTCTGGTCGTCCTCGCCGACGACGACGCTCGCCTACATCGCAGGCCAAACCGAGCGCATTCTGCTCTCGACCGCCACGACACTCATCACCACCAACGACCCCGTGAAGATCGCCGAAGACTATGCGATGCTTCAGCACGTCTCGGGCGGACGGGCGGACCTCATCCTCGGACGCGGTAACACCGGCCCCGTGTACCCCTGGTTCGGCAAGGACATCCGTCAGGGCCTGAACCTCGCCGTCGAGAACTACGCCCTGCTCCACCGGCTGTGGCGCGAGGATGTCGTCGACTGGCAGGGTCAATTCCGCACGCCGCTGCAGGGTTTCACCTCGACGCCGCGCCCGCTCGATGGCGTGCCGCCCTTCGTCTGGCACGGCTCGATCCGCACTCCCGAAATCGCCGAGCAGGCCGCCTACTACGGCGACGGGTTCTTCGCGAACAACATCTTCTGGCCCAAGGAGCACTTCCAGCGGCTGGTCGCCCTCTACCGTGAGCGGTTCGAACACTACGGGCACGGCACTCAGGAGCAGGCGATTGTCGGGCTCGGTGGGCAGGTTTACATGCACCGCAACTCTCAGGAGGCGGTCCGCGAATTCCGTCCGTACTTCGACAACGCGCCGGTCTACGGCAATGGACCGAGCCTGGAGGACTTCACCGAGATGACGCCGCTGACGGTGGGTTCGCCGCAGCAGGTTATCGATCGGTACGCGGCGATGCGGGAGCACTTCGGTGACTACCAGCGCCAGATGTTCCTCATCGACCACGCGGGTCTGCCCCTCAAGGCCGTCCTCGAGCAACTCGACATCCTCGGCGGTGAGGTCGTGCCGGTGCTCCGCAAGGAGCTCGCGAAGGATCGTCCGGAAGGCGTCGCTGACGCTCCGACCCACGAGAGTCTGGTGGCAGCTGCGGGGGGACCGCGCGAAGCCCGGCCCCGACCCAACCGCGGCGACAACGTCACCGGCGGTTCCCCGTACCGTGACAGCGCGCCGCTGGCGGGTGCCGCATTCGGTGCCGCAGCGACACGTCAGGGGGCGTGAGATGACCATGCGCCGCATCGCGGTCGTCACCGCGGGGCTCTCGAACCCGTCATCCACGAGGCTGCTTGCCGACAGGCTGGCGGAGGCGGTTCGTGCACAGCTGGCCGAACGCGAGATCGAGGTCGGGGTGGATGTGATCGAGCTACGCGAGCATGCTCACGCGATCACCGACAATCTCCTCACCGGGTTCGCCCGCCCCGAGCTTGCTGAGGCGATCGAAACCGTGACCTCGGCAGACGCCCTCATCGCCGTCACGCCCATCTTCACGACCAGCTACTCCGGTCTGTTCAAGTCGTTCGTCGACATCCTGGACCCGGACTCATTGCGGGGGATGCCGGTCTTGCTGGCAGCCACCGGCGGGTCACCACGGCACTCGTTGGCACTCGAGTACGCGATGCGCCCGCTGTTCACCTATCTGCACGCCAACCCGGTCTCGACATCCGTGTTCGCGGCATCGGAGGACTGGGCCGGCGGCGAGGGAGCATCTTCGCTACGTTCGCGCACTGAGCGGGCCGCGGGAGAGCTCGCGGATGCCGTCGCTCGCCGGGGCGCGACAGTCGTTGAGGACCCGTTCGACCCGGCGAGCTACCTCGGCGAGGGTCGCTCGTTCGAGAGCCTGCTGGGCGGACTCAGCGCCGACTGACGCAGATACACGAATGCCCCGGCCGCACCCGACGGCCGGGGCATCGTGGGTTCTCAGGCGCGGACTGCGCCGCTGGCCAGCACGCCGCTGGCCTCAGTGTCGTCGGCAGCTCCCGCGGCTTCGACAGTCGCGGCGCTCGGGCGGCGACCGATGCGCTTAAGAGCGATGATCGCAAGGGCGGTGACGACGGCGCCGACCGCGATCGACAGCAGGAACCACAGGAAGCTGCTGATCGCGAACCAGACGAATACTCCGCCGTGGGGAGCCTGCGAGGTGACCCCGAAGGCCATCGAGAGGGCGCCGGTGACGGCGCCACCGAGCATGGACGCGGGGATGACGCGCAGTGGGTCGGCTGCTGCGAAGGGGATAGCACCCTCCGAGATGAAGGATGCACCCAGCAGCCACGCCGCGACACCGTTCTCGCGCTCCACCGGAGTGAACTGCTTACGGGCAAGCACCGTCGATGCGAGCGCGAGTCCGAGTGGCGGAACCATGCCCGATGCCATGACGGCAGCCATGATCTCCAGCGGCACCTGGTTCGCCAGTGACGCGGCCCCGAGGCCCGCGACCGCGAACGAGTACGCGACCTTGTTGACGGGCCCGCCGAGGTCGAAGCACATCATGAGGCCGAGGATTACGCCGAGCAGCACGATTCCGACGCCGGTCAGGCTGTTCAGCCAATCGGTCAGTGTCGTCATGAGCCAGGCGATCGGCCCGCCCAGGAACAGGATCATGGCTCCGGATGCGGCGATCGATGCCAACAGCGGAATGATGACGACCGGCATCAGCCCACGCAGCCAGCGGGGCGCCGGGATGCGGGTGAGCGAGGCTGCGACGAGGCCGGCGAGGAGGCCGCCGACGATGCCGCCGAGGAAGCCGGCGTTCATCATGACGGCGATCGTGCCGACCACGAACCCCGGCGCGATGCCGGGCCGGTCGGCCATCGCATAGGCGATGAATCCTGCAAGCGCCGGCACGAGGAAGCCCATGGAAGCTGCACCGATGACAAACGCGACGGCGCCGATGTAGGTCCAGAAGCCGCCGTCGGGCAGGTTCCACAGGGACGAGGAAGCGACGATGTCGCTGGCTGTCGCGTTGATGTCGTATCCCGCGAGACCGAACCCGATGGCGATGAGCAGACCGCCGCCGGCGACGAAGGGGATCATGTAACTGACGCCGGTAAGGAGCCACCGTTGCAGCTTGCGGCCCGCGTGTTCACTGGCGGTATCGGTGGTCGCGGTCGTGGTCTCGCTACCCGCGACGCGCGCAGCATCCGGGTTCGCGGCCGCGGCCAATGCCTCGTCGATCATGGCGCCGGGAGCTTCGACCCCGCGCTTGACGGGGCCTTGAACGACCGGCTTGCCGGCAAAGCGCGCGCGGTCGCGAACATCCACGTCCACCGCGAAGATCACGGCGTCGGCCGCGGCGATGACGGCGGGATCGAGCGCGGTCGATCCGCTCGAACCCTGCGTCTCGACCTCGAGGCGGATGCCGCGCTTCTTCGCCTCGGCGACGAGGGCGTCGGCAGCCATGTAGGTGTGGGCGATGCCGGTCGGGCAGGCGGTGACTGCGACGAGCACGCGCTCACCCGACGCCGCCGGTGCCGCGGTGGTCGCAGCAGGCGCCGGGGCGATCGCCTCATCGATAAGGCCGACGACCTCGGGCGCCGAGGTCGCGGCGCGCAGGGACTCCACGAACTCTTCCCGCACCAGCGCGCGGGCGATGGTGGAGAGGATCGCGAGATGGTCGGTGTCGGCACCGACCGGCGCGGCGATGAAGAACACGAGATCGCTCGGGTCATCGTCGCCGAAGTCCACCGGGTCCGAGAGGCGTGCGAACGCGAGTGTGGGCTCCGTTACGGCGGCGGTGCGGCAGTGGGGGATCGCAATCCCGCCGGGCATGCCGGTCGAGGTCTGCGCCTCGCGGGCGTGGGCGTCTGCCGCAAGCGCGTGCGCATCCGTTGTGCGACCCGCGCCGGCGACGATGGTGCTGAGGGCATCAATGACGTCCCCGGATGTCGCGCCCAACGCGACATCGAGAGCGACAAGCTCCGGGGTGATGATGGACATGTTCTCTCCTTTGATGAACGTCACGGTGCTGTCACCGTGGCGGGCAGGTGGATCTCGGTGACCGTGACCTGGTCAGGGCGGGTGTCTGTGGGGCGCGGGATGGTGGTCCCGGGCAGGGAGACGGCGGCCGAGCCGTAAGACACGGCGCGTGCGAGGCGCGCAGCGGGCGAGAGCCCTTGGGCATCAGCAATGAGGTAGCCGGCCAAGGACGAGTCGCCGGCGCCGACAGTGCTGCGGGCTACCACTGGCGGGTGGATGGCGTGCCAGGCGCCACCCGCGGAGGCGAGGACCGCGCCCGCCCCGCCGAGCGTTGCCAGCACGGCGGCGATTCCATCGGTCCGCAGTGCTGCGCATGCGCTCGCCACGGCTTCCGGTGTGCCCAGAGCCGCGGGGTCCGACCCGGTCAGCTCCGCAAGTTCCTCGAGGTTGGGTTTGATCAGATCAATCCGCACGCCCGCGGTGCGCAGCGCTGCAAGCGGCGCTCCCGAGGTGTCTACCGCGATGCGGATGCCGGGCGCGGCGATCCGCGCCGTCCGTGCCAGATCGGCGAGCAGTTCGACATCGGCGCCCGGGGGAAGGGAACCGGCAAGAACCAGCCAGCTCGCCCGGGGTGCCTCGGCGGCCACGACATCGTGAAGGGCTGCCACGGCTGCGGCGCTCAGCGGTGAACCGGGTTCGTTGATCTTCGTTGTCGTGCCGTCGGGTTCGGCCAGCGAGATGTTGGTGCGCACGGTGGCGCCCGGATCAACGGTGACGACCGCCAGGCCGCTCTCGACGAGCTCCCTTACGTACGGATCGTGGTAGTCGGCCCGGACGATCGCTCGTGTCGGGATGGATGCGTGAGTCAACGCCCGCGAGACGTTCACGCCCTTTCCGGCTGCCTGCGAGGTGACAGCGCTCGCGCGAAGGACAGCGTCCCGGACGAGTCGGGAGGGAAGCTGGATGGTGCGATCAACACTCGGGTTGATCGTGACGGTCACGATCATGCTCGCACCAGATCGACGTCGGCGGCCCGCAGAGCCTCGCTCAGGTCGGCATCCGGTTCACCGTCGGTCACGAGGGCGTCGATGTCATCGAGTCCTCCGAACCGCACGAGTGATTCTTCGCCGAGCTTCGATGCGTCAGCGACGACGATCACGCGCCGCGCAGAGGCTACAGCGGCTCGCTTGACCTCAGCCTCGGCTTCGTCGGGTGTGCTCAACCCGAACTGCGCGTGCACGGCATTGGTCCCGATGATCGCCACATCCGGCCGCAAGCCGGCGATCTGCTCGATGGCTCCCGCGCCGACCAGGGCGCCGGTCAGCGCCCGAAGTCGTCCGCCGATCACGCGCACGGCAGGGGTTGTCAGGTGGCTCAGCGTCGACGCGGTGATCACGGAGTTGGTGATGAGCGTGAGCGAGGCGTTGCCGTCTTCTCGAGCGGCCAGAAGCCGCGCGACGCGGGCTGCCGTGGAGCCGGCATCGATGTGAACGGCCCCGCCGAGACCGCGGGGGATCAGATCGAGCGCCGCCGCGGCGATGCGTTCCTTGGCCTCGGGCGCAGTGGCTTCGCGGGCAGCCAGGCTCGGCTCTGCGGCGCTGGTTCGCCCCGCGGGGACGGCGCCGCCGTGTACGCGGAGGAGCACGCCGTCGGCCTGGAGCTGGTCGAGATCGCGGCGGATCGTCTCCTGCGCGACGCCGAACAGGGCTGACAGGGCGGTGACCGAGGCGCGACCCTCGTCGGTGACGATTCCAGCGATGCGCTGCTGGCGCTCCGTCGCGTACATGAGTGTTCTCCCACCCGGCGTCATCCCTGACGTCGAAATCTGTGTATGTGTGAGATTAGCTGCGAATGTGTTGGTTTACAAGAGTCGATCTGCATTTCGGGCGCGCGGCACTGAGCCCGCTGACGTGCTGCACTCGCCCGAGTGGGGCTCGGTGGCGACCGTGGGGTGTATCGAACCGGGGCGCGAGCTAGGCGGGAGTGTCTTCTGTGTCGGAAGAGCGGCTATCTCGCGCGGATGAAAGCCGCGTGACGATCAGGTCGACGATCAGGCCCAACACGATCGCGACACCTATGGAGATAAGAACGGCAACGACAGGTCCGCCCGGAACGAGGCGTCCGACGATCGCGCCGACGGCGGCCTGGTACACCGCCCACCCCGTGGCTGCCGCGGCAACGAGAACGAGATAGCGAGGAGCCGGAACCCGCGATGCACCAGCGGTCAGGTTCACCGCCAGTCGGGCGAACGGGATGAAACGGGCGGTGAAGACCACGGTTGCGCTCGATCGATGCAGGCGGCGGTGCGCCCACCCGATCGCGGCGCTCACTCTGCGGCCCCGCATCCACGCCCACCGGTCCAGCCCGACGCGGCGCCCGACGGCGTACACGATCATGTCGCCGAGGAAGGCCGCGAGCGCTGCCAGCAGCACGACACCCAGCAGTGGGGGCGAGCCGACGGTCACCGCGAGTGCGCCGAAGGCGGTCACGGCGACCTCTCCCGGGACGACCACGAGGAGGCTGTCGGCGAGGACGAGAGCGAACATGAGGGGAAGCGCCCAGGCGCTACCGGCAACGTGCGTCAGCACCTCATCGATCACACCTCTGAGGTAACACGCGAGGGTGAACGGAGACGGAACGGGGCACGTCCGGTGACGCGATGGCGTGCATCCGGTGAACTCTCGGCAACCGTGCCTGCCTCAGCGTGTTCGGCGATCCGACACGCGTCACCCTGGAGACGTGAGAGTCGCGGTATTGGCGGAATCGTTCCTCCCCCACATGAACGGAGTCACCGGCTCGGTGCTCCAGATCCTTCGTCATCTGGCAAACGAAGGGCACGACACCCTCGTCATCGCCCCCAGGGCCGGTGACGTCGAGGTGGATCTGCGCGGCGCTGATCTCTCCGGCGCTCGCACCACGATGCTCCGGTCAGTGCCATTGCCCTCGTACCCACAGGTTCGCGTCGTGTTCGCTCGCGCGGCGAAGCTTGCGGCGCACCTGCGCGAGTTCCAGCCCGATGTCATTCACCTGGCATCGCCGTTCGTGCTCGGCTGGCAAGGAACGGCTGCCGCCGACGCGCTCAAGGTTCCCGTTGTCGCGGTCTACCAGACTGATGTGGTCGCTTACGCCCAGAAGTACGGGCTTCCGGCTGCGACATCGATCGTGCAGTCGCACCTCACCCGACTGCACCGCCGTGCGACATTGACCCTGGTGCCGTCCTCGGCGAGCATGTCCCAGCTCGAAGGTCTCGGCATCGATCGCCTGCGCCGGTGGGGGCGGGGAGTGGATGCCGTGCGTTTTGCTCCCGAACATCGCAGTGCCAGCTGGCGGCAGCGCGTCGCCCCGGGTGAGGCGATCATCGGCTACGTCGGGCGGCTCGCCCCCGAGAAGCAGGTCGAAGACCTCGCCGCCCTGCACGATCTTCCGGGAACCCGGCTGGTCGTCGTCGGTGATGGACCCTCGCGACCCGCGCTCGAGCGCGCCCTGCCGCGTGCTGTCTTTCTCGGACACCTCTCCGGTGATGCGCTGGGCGAGGCCATGGCCTCGTTCGACGTTTTCGTCCACCCCGGCGAAAGCGAAACGTTCGGCCAGACGATCCAGGAGGCGCTCGCGGCGGGAGTCCCGGTTGTCGCGACGGGAACAGGTGGACCGGTCGATCTCGTTCGTAGCAGCGTCGACGGATGGCTCTATCGACCGGGAGACCTCGCCGACCTCCGTGCGCGGGTGGCAGACCTCGTCGGCGATGATGCCAAGCGGCGCGCGTTTGCGACCGCGGCGCGCGAGTCGGTGCGCGATCGCACCTGGGAGGCCCTGGGCCGCCAGCTCGTCGGCCACTACGCCGAGGCTCGGATGCTGCGCCCGATCGACGACTCCTTGTTCGCCCGCGCCGCGACGCGACCGGCAGCGCCGCCAGCGCCAGCGACCGAGGGGGCGCCCCGCTGGTCCCGTTTCGTTGCTCTCGGGGATTCTCTGACCGAGGGACTGTGCGACACCTCGCGGATGCCGAAGGGCCAGTACCGCGGGTGGGCCGACCGCCTCGCGGATCTGCTGGCCGGCGCCCGAGAGGCGAGACTTCCGGCGACCGCGGAGCCGTTCCGATATGCGAATCTTGCCGTGCGCAGCCGCAAGATCCGGGACCTCCTCGTCGAGCAACTACCGCGTGCGCTGGAGATGGAGCCGGATCTGGTGTCGGTCTTCATGGGCGCGAACGATCTGGTCAGCCGCGGCGCTGATCCTCTCACCCTGGCGAAGGGACTCGAGCGGGCTGTCGTGGAGTTGCGCTCCCGTGGCATCGACGTGCTGCTGGTGAGTATCGTGCTGCCCCGGCGCCGGGCCGCGATGATCTTCGCGCGACGTGTCGCGATCTACAACTCCGAGATTCGGCGCATCGCCGCCGACACCGGCTGCATGCTGCTCGATCTTGAGGCCCAGCCGGCGATCAGTGACCTCGACATGTGGGCCGATGACAAGGTCCACTTCCGATCGAAGGGCCACCGGTTCGTTGCCTATCGGGCCGCCGAGGCTCTGGGGGTGCCCTACGCTGACGAGCTCGCGAATCTCGACTCCGCCTTCCACGACGATGACACTCCCAACCCGCGCGGCTGGGTGCGCCGCGACGCCGCGCCCTGGCTGTGGCGGCGGCTGCGCGGGCGCACTGCAGGAGACGGCCTGAGCGCAAAGCATGCGGACTACGTCACGATCTCACGGCGACCGATCTCGACCACGCTGTCGCCGGTCGACCCGGTGCGGCCAGCGCGGCCCTGATAGGATCGTTCGGGTTGCCTTACGGCTTCCGCTCAACTTCACAGTGAGCTTCATGGAGCAGGCCGGCAGGAAGCTGGTCCCCTGTGGTGGGTTCCCCGTCGTCTTACGCCGGGTGGTCTTCTACTGGTGGCCAGCGCCGACGATTCACGCGGCGTAAGGCCGCACGCTCGATACTGCCTGTTCCTGCTCCTTCGCATGTGCTCGCGCACCACACGGGTGTGCGAGTCGAAACAAAGAAGGAGAGACCTCTTGGAAGGTCCTGAAATCACCGCCGCTGAAGCCGTTCTCGACAACGGCCGCTTCGGCACCCGTACCGTTCGGTTCGAGACCGGACGCCTCGCTCAGCAGGCCCAGGGCGCCGTTGCCGCCTACCTCGACGAGGAAACCATGCTGCTCTCGGCCACGAGCGCCGGGAAGCACCCTCGCGAGGGCTTCGACTTCTTCCCCCTGACGGTGGATGTCGAAGAGCGCTCCTATGCCGCAGGCAAGATCCCTGGTTCGTTCTTCCGTCGTGAGGGTCGCCCCTCGACCGAGGCGATCCTGGTGTGCCGCCTCATCGATCGTCCGCTGCGCCCCTCGTTCGTCTCGGGGCTGCGCAACGAGGTCCAGATCGTCGTGACGGTGCTCTCGATCGCGCCGGGCGAGTTCTACGACGCGCTCGCGATCAACGCAGCGTCCCTGTCGACCCAGATCTCGGGTCTGCCGTTCTCGGGCCCGATCGCGGGTGTGCGTCTCGCGCTCATCCCCGGTCACGGCGAGCACGCCGACCAGTGGGTGGCGTTCCCGAAGGCCGAGCAGCTCGAGGATGCCGTCTTCGACCTGATCGTCGCCGGGCGTGTCCTGCCCGACGGTGACGTCGCGATCATGATGGTCGAGGCTGAAGCGACCGAGGGCAGCTGGAACCTCATCAAGGGCGGCGCCACCAAGCCCAGCGAAGAGGTCGTTGCACAGGGTCTCGAGGCCGCCAAGCCCTTCATCAAGGAGCTCGTCGCCGCGCAGAACGTCGTCGCGAACACCGCCGCCAAGGAGATCCAGCCCTACCCGGTCTTCCCGCCCTACGCCGACCAGACCTACGACTTCGTCGCCGGTCGCGCGTACGACAAGCTCGTCCCGATCTACCAGATCGCCGACAAGGTCGAGCGTCAGAACGCCGACGACGAACTCAAGGATGCCGTCAAGGCAGAGCTGGTCGCAGCCGTTGATGCTGGCGAGCTGCCCGAGACGGCGCTGGGTGAGTTCTCGGCAGCGTACAAGTCGGTGACCAAGAAGATCGTCCGCGGTCGCATCCTCACCGAGGGCGTGCGCATCGACGGTCGTGGACTTGCCGACATCCGTCCGCTGGATGCCGAGGTCCAGGTGATCCCGCGCGTGCACGGTTCGGCGATCTTCCAGCGCGGTGAGACCCAGATCCTGGGCGTCACGACGCTGAACATGCTCAAGATGGAGCAGCAGATCGATTCGCTCTCGCCCACGACGAGCAAGCGGTACATGCACCACTACAACTTCCCGCCCTACTCGACCGGTGAGACCGGCCGGGTTGGTAGCCCGAAGCGACGTGAGATCGGCCACGGCTTCCTGGCCGAGCGCGCGCTCGTGCCGGTGCTGCCGCCGCGCGAGGAGTTCCCCTACGCCATCCGCCAGGTTTCCGAGGCGCTCGGCTCGAACGGATCGACCTCGATGGGGTCGGTGTGCGCCTCAACGCTGTCGCTGCTGAACGCGGGTGTGCCGCTTCGCGCACCCGTCGCCGGTATCGCGATGGGCCTGGTCTCTGACGAGGTCGACGGTCAGACCCGCTACGCGGCGCTGACCGACATCCTGGGTGCTGAGGACGCGCTCGGCGACATGGACTTCAAGGTCGCCGGCACGAGCGAGTTCGTCACGGCGATTCAGCTGGACACGAAGCTCGACGGCATCCCGTCGTCGGTGCTGTCGGCAGCTCTCACGCAGGCCAAGGAAGCGCGTCTGACGATCCTGAACGTCATCAATGCCGCTATCGACGGCCCCGACGAGATGGCGCCGACGGCTCCGCGCGTGATCAGTGTGCAGATCCCGGTCGACAAGATCGGTGAGCTCATCGGTCCCAAGGGAAAGACGATCAACGCGATCCAGGATGCGACCGGCGCCGACATCTCCATCGAGGAGGACGGCACCGTCTACATCGGCGCGACCGACGGTCCGTCGGCTGAAGCCGCTCGTGCTCAGGTCAACGCGATCGCCAACCCCACCAACCCGGAGGTCGGCGAGCAGTTCCTCGGAACCGTCGTGAAGATCGCCACGTTCGGTGCGTTCGTCTCCCTGCTGCCGGGCAAGGACGGCCTGCTGCACATCAGCGAGGTCCGCAAGCTCGCCGGCGGCAAGCGTGTCGAGAACGTCGAAGACGTGCTCGGCGTCGGCCAGAAGATCATGGTCGAGATCACCAAGATGGACGACCGCGGCAAGCTGTCGCTCGCCCCGGTGATCGACGAGGCCGAG
>NZ_JASBSF010000133.1 GCF_030149085.1 Microbacterium sp.
CGCGATGGAAGAAGGTGGCAACATCTACTTCCTCGCCAAGCTCGGAGCCACCCACGGTCTGAGCTTCCAGCAGATGGCCGGTTCCATGACCGGCATGAGCGAGGCCGCCTACCGCGACATGATGATCTCGGGCGGCCGCCGCCCCGAGGGCAACCGTATGAAGGACCTCGATGGCTGGACGCCGCCGCAGCCCGGCGAGAAGGCCGAGACGATGCGTCCCAACGCGCCAGCCAAGCTCACCTCGGCGGTCTACACGTCGCACGTGCCCGCCATCGGTGCCGCCATGGACCTGGGCAAGACGGAAGAGCCGTACTGGAAGAAGGTCTTCGACGGCTACACCTGGACGCGGAAGTGGGCCAAGGAGAACACCCCGGATGTCGTCATCCTGGTCTACAACGACCACGCGACGGCTTTCGACTCATCCCTGATTCCGACCTTCGTGCTCGGTACCGGCGCTGAGTACGCGGTTGCCGACGAGGGCTACGGCCCGCGCCCGGTGCCGGATGTCAAGGGATACCCCGAGTTCGCTGCTCACCTGGCACAGTCGGTCATCCAGGATGACTTCGACCTGACCCTCGTGAACGAGATGGTGGTTGACCACGGGCTCACGGTGCCGCTCTCGCTCGTGTACGGCCAGGTCGAGGAGTGGCCGGTCAAGGTGATCCCGCTCGCGGTCAACGTCGTGCAGTACCCGGTGCCCTCGGGGCGCCGCTGCTACGAGCTCGGCAAGGCGCTGCGCCGCGCCATCGACAAGTGGGACGGCCCCGAGCTGAACGTGCAGATCTGGGGAACGGGCGGCATGAGCCACCAGCTGCAGGGCCCCCGCGCCGGCCTCATCAACCAGGAGTGGGATAACGCGTTCCTCGACATGCTGATCTCCGACCCGCTGGGCCTGACCGAATGGCCGCACATTGACTATGTCGACGAGGCCGGATCGGAAGGTATTGAGCTGGTCATGTGGCTCATCGCCCGCGGCGCGATGGACGACCAGTTCGGTGGCGGCGCTCCCGAGGTGAACCACCGGTTCTACCACGTGCCCGCCTCCAACACCGCGGTCGGTCACCTGGTCATCACCAATCCCGTCGCAGCCTCCACCGCGGCCGCCGATGTCGAGGAAGAGAAGGTTCCCGTCGGCGCAACGGCCTGACAGGCTGACCATAGACCCGCTCCGTGGGGATCGATCGCGCGATCCCCACGGAGCGCACCACGTTCGAAGGAGGACACCGAATGAGCAGTGACAAGGTCCGAATCGCCGTCGTCGGCGCGGCAGGCGCCTTCGGCATGAAGCACCTCGACGGCCTGGCTAATATCCCCGACGCAGAGGTGACGGTCGTCAGCGGCACCAAGCCCGAGGCCACGCAGGCCGTCGCCGAAAAGTACGGGGTTACGAATGCCGTCGTCGGTTACGACGCCGTCCTCGAGCGCGACGACGTGGACGCCATCATTCTCGCCACCCCCACCGGCCTGCACGCGTCGCAGACGCAGGCCGCGCTCGCCGCAGGCAAGCACGTGCAGGTCGAGATCCCGCTGGCCGACTCGCTTGCGGATGCTGAAGCCACCCTCGCCGCCGCCGAGGCATCCGATCGCGTCACCATGGTGGGGCACACGCGCCGTTTCAACCCGTCGCACCAGTGGATCCACCAGCGCATCCAGAGCGACCAGTTCCACATCCAGCAGATGGATGTGCAGACCTACTTCTTCCGTCGCACCAACACGAACGCGAAGGGCGAGCCGCGCTCGTGGACCGACCACTTGCTGTGGCACCACGCCGCCCACACCGTCGACCTGTTCGCCTACCAGGCGGGACGCATCGTGCAGGCCAATGCCATCCAGGGCCCGATCCACCCGGAACTCGGGATCGCGATGGACATGTCGATTCAGCTCAAGGCTGAGACCGGTGCGATCTGCACCCTTTCGCTCTCGTTCAACAACGAGGGACCCTTCGGCACGTTCTTCCGCTACATCGGCGACACCGGCACCTACATCGCCCGCTACGACGACCTCGTCAACGGCAAGGAAGAGCCGATCGACGTGTCGCAGGTCGCGGTCAGCATGAACGGCATCGAACTGCAAGACCGCGAGTTCGTGGCTGCGATCCGTGAGGGCCGCGAACCCAACTCGTCAGTGCGGCAGGTCTTCGACTGCTACCGCGTGCTCGGGATGCTGGAGGAGCAGCTCGCATGAACCTGCCCCGCTACGGGCTCGGGTGCATGTCGCTCAGCCACGCGTACGGGGTGGCGCCGTCGCCTGAAGAGGGGCTGCGGTTGTTGCAGACCGCGCTCGACGAAGGCGTCACGCTCTTCGACACCGCGACCCTGTACGGAGGCGGCCGCAACGAGGAGTTGGTCGGCAAGGCCATTGCGGGTCGACGGGATGAGATCATCCTTGCCAGTAAGGGCGGGATGGCGATTGTCGACGGTGCGCGGGTGATCGACGGACGCCCGGAGACGCTCCGGGCGCAGGTGGATGCCTCGCTTCGCCGACTCGGCGTCGACCACATCGATCTCTACTACCTGCACCGCTGGGACAAGTCGGTACCGATTGCCGATAGCGTCGCGGCGCTCGCGGAAGCCAGGGATGCCGGCAAGATCGGAGCGATCGGACTGTCAGAGGTCTCGGTGGCCAGACTTCGGGAAGCGCAGCAGGTAGCGCCTATCGCCGCGGTTCAAAACGAATACTCCCTGTGGAGCCGCAACGCGGAGCTCGGCATGCTCGAGGCGACGAAGGCCGACGGCGTCGCGCTCGTCGCGTTCTCGCCGGTCGCGCGAGGGTTCCTTGCCGACGCGATCCATGATCCCGACGAGCTCGTGGCGAAAGACATCCGTCGCGGGATGCCGCGGTTCCAGTCGCCGCACTGGGAGGCCAACGCCGCGTTGCTGCCGGCATGGCGCGCTCTCGCTGCCGAGGCAGGGGTGAGCCCTGCCCAGCTCGCCCTCGCGTGGCTGTCGTCGCGAGGCGAGCACGTCGTGCCGATTCCCGGAACGACGAACATCGAGCACCTGCGCGAGATCATCGCCGCCGCGCAGCTCGAAGTCGCGCCCAACATCCTGGAGCACGCGGGGCGCCTCATCGACACGGCAACGATCTCGGGTCCTCGGTACTCGGCGAACAACGCTGCCGAGGTTGACACCGAGACCTTCGAGGATGCCGCGTGAAGGCCATCTCGTCGATGGCTACCCGGCTGCTGCTCGCCGACCTGATGGCGGCGGCTGACGACGCTGGGCTCGGACACGTCGAGATCGAGTCGGTCGGTGGAGTGGATGCTGCAGACCGGGTCGCGGCCGGCGAAGAGTTTGACCTTGTCTTTCTCGCCGACGGCGCGCTCGCGAAGCTCGCCGTCGGCGGACACGTCGTGCCGGGCACCGTCTCTCCCCTCGTGCTGTCGCAGGTGGCAGTTGCGGTGCCCGCGGGCTCGGACGACCCTGCGACTGCGGCGAACGACCCCGCATTCCCGGATGCCGCCGCTGTGCGGGACGCGATTCGTTCAGCCACGAGGATCGGCTATTCCACGGGTCCGAGCGGCACCGCGCTGGTGGCGATGATTGAGGAGTGGGGACTGAGCGCGGAGGTCGGTGATCGCCTGGTTCAGGCACGGCCCGGCATCCCCGTAGCACGCCTCCTCGCCGACGGCGAGGTCGACCTCGGTTTTCAGCAGCTGAGTGAGCTCGTGGGCAGCTCGGGAGTCACCGTGCTGGGCGTTTTGCCACAGGACTGCTCGATCGACACCGTGTTCTCGGGTGCGGTTGCCGCGACCTCGGCGAACCCGGAGGCCGCTGCCGCAATCCTCGGCTTCCTTCGCAGCGACGCCGCCCGCGATATCGCTCGCTCGCACCACTTCGCGCCACCGGTCTAGAGGGCCCGCGGAAGGGAACGGCTGGTGCGGCTCAGCCCGTCTCGCCGGCAAGAAGAGCGCGGGCGACGCGGTCACCGGAGACCAGCGCGCCCTGAATCGAGGCGGTGTCGCGGTGGTCTCCCGCGATGTAGACCCGTTCCGAGAGTCGCGCCCGCGTGCGGGTGCAAAGCGGTGCTGACTGCGCGGGCAGCGCGTGCGGGATGTCATCACGTCGCAGCAGGCGCCAATCAGTGGCATCCGTGCCCCAGATCGCAGCGACGTGCTGTCGAACCTGCACCTCGGTTGGCGCCTCGCTGGGACCACCGTGTGTCGCGGTCGGCGGCAGACATGTCGCCTGAACGAGGTGCATGCCCTGCGGTGCATACGAGGGAGCCACGTGTGACATCACCGCCGTGTTGACGACCGGTCCGCTGCGCGTGCCGTCGATGGCGATCATCCCGGAAGTCGAGGGTGCGGCATCCGTCGCAAACCACCACGTCTGCAGGCCGCGGGTCGGCGGCACAGGAATCGGCGCGAGTTCGGATGCCGGCTCCGGCCCGACGGCGACGATCACCGCGCCAGCGATCACCGGGTCTGCTCCGGCAACATCGACCTCGACACCTGCGGAAGTCTCGCGGAGCCCCGCCACGCGTCGCTGGAGCGCGATCTCGGCGCCAAGCGTCCGCGCGTAGGCGGCAAGCTGCTCGGGGAGAGCCTGGATGCCTCGCTCGGGCAATCCCGGTCGCCCCAGCGCGAACATGCGAATCAACAGCCGGACGAAAGCGTCGGAGGTCTCGAAGCTCCCGTCAGCGATGACACCGGAGAGGAACGGCTCGAGCACCTCACGCCGCAGCGGGCCGGTGAGCCCGACACGATCCCACGCTTCCCACGCCGGCAAGTCGCCCCCGGCAGCCGCTCGGCGGATCACCCTTCGGGGAGTGACGAGAGCCGGCGCCGCCCAGCGCGCGAGGGCCGCAGCATCCCGCGGCGCGAGAAGGCCACTGCGAAGTGTCGCAGCGAGCAGCGAAGGATGCCGGCGCGGATCCGCAAGCATCGCGAGGCCGCCCTCGCGCCGCACCTGCACCCCGACGGGGAAAGGTTTCAGGCGCAGGGCCTGAACATCGACCCACCGACGCACGGCGGGGTAGGTCGGATTGAGCACCTGGAAGCCGCGGTCGAGAAGAAAGTCGTCAACGGCGTCAGTGCGCTGCCGTCCGCCGACAGCGTCCGCAGCCTCCAGAACGAGAACGTCGCGTCCAGCGTGGCCCAGAGTGATCGCGGCCCGAAGCCCCGCCAGCCCGGCACCGATCACGACCACATCGTGGTGGGGAGCGTGTGCCATGACTGTCCTCCGGGCTCAGTGCTACGACGCTACGGCGCGACGAGTCCCGCCGAGCCCATGATCTTCTCGGGCCGCAACTCGATGACGACTCGGCGCGGGTTGGGCTGCGGCTGCCGGTATCGCGCCGCATAGAGGTCCACGGCGCGCGCGACGGCATCCGGGTCCCGCGATACCGTCGCGTGCCCCGCGATGCTCAGCCACTGCGGGCCCGCGATCTGCGCGACTGTCGCGCGCCCATCCCGTTCGAGATTGCGCACCTTCTGGCTGCCGTCCATCGTGATGATCCGCACCAGGCCATCCGCGAACGTGAAGCCGACAGCGACCACGTGAAGGAGCCCGGAGGGTGCGAGCGTTGACAGCGTCGCCAGGTGGTAGTCCGTGACGAAGCGCAGCCCGTCGGGGGTGAGAGCCGTGGTCATGCCCTCGATCCTGCCGCACCCGCGTCGACAGTGGGCGCTGCGTCGTGTGAAACTCTGAGCACCATGCCTCTGACTCCC
>NZ_JASBSF010000137.1 GCF_030149085.1 Microbacterium sp.
GTCGGCCACGGGGCCCGACAGCAGTGTGAAGATCCCGAAGACGACGACCCCGATGATCTGCATCAGCACGAAGTCGGTGTACCCGAAACCGAGGCCAGGCACGTGGGTGGCCGGGTCGAACGGGGTTCCCGCGGCTTCTGCGGCGGCCTGCGCGGCATCCGTGGTCGCCTTCGTTCCGTACGAGAGCGTGAAGCTCGTCATCAGATAGAACAGCACGTAGGTCGCCAGCATGATGAAGGTGCCGAGGATCAGCTGCCACCAGTAGCGACGCAGCGCGAGCCCGAGCGGGAACTTCCTGAGCGTCCCCTTCTTTTCGGCCCGCGTGAATGAGTCGGATTCGACCAGGCGCAGCCGGACCCACAGCCCGACGATCACCATGACTGCCGAGAAGAGGAACGGGATGCGCCAGCCCCAGGCAAGGAACGCGTCGGATGCCTGCGCGGTGCCATCCGGGTGGGGGAGCGAAAGATTGATCGCCAGGAAGATGCCGTTGGCGATGATGAAGCCGATCGGTGCGCCCAGCTGCGGGAAGGTGCCGTACCACGCGCGCTTGCCGGCCGGGGCGTTCTCCGTTGCCACAAGCGCGGCGCCCGACCACTCGCCGCCGAGCGCGAATCCCTGCGCGAGTCGCAGCACGAGCAGGAATACCGCCGCCCAGACCCCGATCTCATTGACCGTGGGCAGCAGACCGATCACGAAGGTCGCGATCCCCATCGTGAGCAGCGAGGTGACCAGGGTTGCCTTGCGGCCGAACCGGTCGCCGAAGTGCCCGAACACGACGGCGCCGAGCGGGCGGGCCACCATCGCGGCGCCGAACACTGCGAAGGATGCCAAGAGTGACGTGGTCTCGTTGCCCGTCGGAAAGAACAACGCGGGGAAGACCAGAACCGCCGCCGTCGCGTAGACGTAGAAGTCGTAGAACTCGATCGTCGTGCCGACAAGGCTTGCCGTGATGACACGGCTTCGCGGGTTGGCGGGCACGGGAAGGGTACCGGTGGCGGAGGTCATGCTGGCCTGTCGACGAGGCGGACGAGAACGGCGTCCGCGCCTCCGGACTCGCCTAGCGCCAGAGAGTGGCGATCGCCGCGTTCGCGAAGGTGAGGATGCCGATCGCCCAGAATACACCGGCCGGTGCCGAGCCGTTCCGCTTGGTGCGGGCTGAGCCGATGCCGAGGAGTGCTCCGATGATGAGCAGGATGACGAGCTTCGTCCCGATCTTCACGTAGTTGAACTCGACGCCCTCGGGGACGCCCCACGGCGCGGCCAGCGCGAGCCCTGCGACGCCCGCGATCAGCAGGCCCCAGTTCATGAGCGTCGTCACGGCTCCGGTGCGCCGCACCGCTTCGACGACCCAGGCGCCGAACAGAATCGCAAAGCCCGAGAGGTGAACGAGAAGCACGGCGTGACGAAGAATCTCCATGCCGTCAGCGTACCTTATGCATCACTGAAGGTGGAGTCTTCTTCGCCTGACTCTCGTCGGCCTGTCAGGCCCGCAGCTCCCGCAGCGCGAGCGCGGTGCGCAGCGCGGCATCCGCAGCTTCGAAGCCCTTGTCTTCGCGCGAGCCTGGAAGGCCGGCTCGGTCGATTCCCTGTGCCTCGTCGTCCAGGGTCAGCACGCCGAAGCCGACGGGCTTGCCGGTGTCCAGTGCCACGCGGGTGAGCCCGTCGGTGGCGGCTGACGAGACGAACTCGAAGTGTGGAGTGCCGCCGCGGATGATGACCCCGAGCGCGACGACGGCGTCAGCGCCGGCATCCAGAGCTGCCTTCGCCACGACGGGAAGCTCGAATGATCCCGGGACGGGCACGACCCGGTACGACGCACCGGCATCCTCAAGTGCCCGACGGGCACCCTCCAGGAGGCCGTTCGCGATGGTCTCGTGCCATTGGCCCGCGACGATCACGATGTTCAGGCCCGAGCCGTCGATGGTGTCGCGCTCGGGGGCGCCGGTTCCGCTCATGCGTCGGTCCTCTCTGCTGCGGCCCCGACTCCGAGGGCGCGATCCAGGTCGTCGAGGGCGATGGTGTGTCCCATGCGCTCGGCCTTCGTGGCCAGGTACTGGTGGTTGTTCGGCCCCACGCCCACGAGGAGCGGCACCTGCTCGACGATGTCGAGACCGAGACCACGCAGCTGAGCGACCTTGTCGCCGTTGTTGGTGAGCAGACGCATCCGCTCGATGCCGAGATCTCCCAGGATGCCGGCGGCTGCAGCGTAGTCACGCGCATCGGCGGGCAGCCCGAGAGCAAGGTTCGCGTCGACGGTGTCGAGCCCCCGCTCCTGCAGACTGTAGGCGCGCAGCTTGTTGATCAGCCCGATGCCGCGTCCCTCGTGTCCGCGCATGTAGATGACAACTCCGCCGTTCTGCGCGATAGCGTCGAGCGCGGCATCCAGCTGTGGCCCGCATTCGCACTTGAGTGAGCCGAAGGCCTCGCCGGTCAGGCACTCCGAGTGCACGCGGACGAGTGGTGCATCCTCGGCCAGGTCGCCAGCCACGACCGCGATGTGGTCGGTGCCGGTGATCCGATCCTTGTAGGCGAGAAAGCGGAACACGCCGTGAGTCGTGGGGACTGTCGCCTCGGCCCGCAGGCTCACGCGCCGATGGTGCACCTCCCGTGGTTCGACGGTGCGCGGCTCATGCTCGTCGAGGTAGGCGATGAGCTGCTCGATCGTGATGACCGGCACGCCGTCGCGCGCACCGAGCTCGAGCAGTCCCGGCATCCGCATCATCGAGCCGTCCTCGGCCACGACCTCCGCGATCGCGCCGACCGGCTGCAGGCCTGCCAGGCGCATCAACTCGACGGCAGCTTCGGTGTGGCCGGCGCGTTCGCGAACGCCGCCGTCGACGGCGCGCAGGGGCAGTACGTGGCCCGGTCGTATGACGCTCGACGGCGTCGATTCCGGATTGGCCAGCACGTTCAGTGTGTGAGCCCGGTCGCTCGCGCTGATGCCGGTCGAGGTGCGGTCGGCTGCATCCACGGTCACCGTGTAGGCGGTGCCGCGGGCGTCCTCGTTGACGGCGACCATCGGCGGCAGGTCGAGGCGATCGGCCCACTCGGCTGGCATCGGCGCGCACAGCAGGCCGCTGGACCAGCGGATCGTCCACGCGACGGCTTCGGGCGTGGCAAGCTCTGCCGAGAGGATGACATCACCCTCGTTCTCGCGGTCCTCGTCATCAGCGACGATGATCGGGCGCCCGGCGCGCAGGGCGTCCAGAGCCTCGGTGATGGGGGCAAGGCTCACAGCGAGCCTCCTTCGGTCGGGGCGGCCTGGGCCGCCGGAGGGAACGCCAGCAGACGCTGCACGTGACGGGCAAGGATGTCGGTCTCGAGGTTCACGGGCGAGCCCGGCTGCAGGGTGTCGAAGGTGGTGGCCTCGAGGGTTTCGGGAATGAGCGAGACCTCGAACCAGTGTTCGGCGGCGGCCGGTTCGCTCACGGCGCTGACGGTCAGGGACACGCCGTCCATCGCGATCGATCCCTTGTCGACGATGAGAGGGGCAAGCTGCTGGGGAATCGCGACGCGGATTACCCGCCATTGGTCGCCGGGTCGAACCTCGACGACGGTCCCTGTGCCGTCGATGTGACCCTGCACGATGTGGCCGCCCAGGCGTCCACCCGCGGCGGTAGCCCGTTCGAGGTTGACGAGGCGGTCGACCGAGACATCGGCGAGGGTCGACATATCGAGCGTCTGTCGCATGACATCGGCGGTGAAGCCGTCGCCGTCGCGAGCGACGACCGTCAAGCAGACCCCACTGACGGCGATGGAGTCGCCGTGCGCGGCATCCGCGACGGATTGCGGTGCGTGAATCGTCAACCGGATGCCGTCACCCGACGGCTCGACGGCAGTAACGCGGCCGATCTCTTCAACGAGTCCTGTGAACATGGCTGCTCCTGACTACACCGACGACGCGTTCGCGACGGTGGTCTCGGGGGATGGGGATTGGGGAGTCCCGGCGGCACGGGGGCGTGCGACGAGCAACAGGTCATCGCCGAGCCGCTCGAGCGCCGTCAGCTCAAGTCGGTGAGCATCGGCGAGGGTCGTGACCCCGATGTCGACGACGGCCGGTCGGTCGCCGTCCGGGCCGGAGCCGATCAGCAACGGAGCGACATACGCCAGCACCTCGTCGACCAGCCCGGCGCGCAGGAAGGATGCCGCAACCGTCGGCCCGCCCTCCACGAAGACACGCTGGATACCGAGATCGCGCAGTTCGTCCAGCACCACGGTGAGGTCTGTCCCGGGCCACTGGATCAGGGTGCGGGGATGCCTGCGCACCTGGGCGGCATCCGGAATCGCGCGCCTGCCGAGAACGACGGGCAGGGGCTGCTGCGACAGGGGCTGGCCGGCAGGGCCCCGTGCGGTGAGCGCCGGGTCATCGGCCAGCACGGTGCCGATGCCGACCACGATGGCATCGGCATCCGATCGCCGTCGGTGCACGTCAGCGCGCGCCTCCGGGCCGGTGATCCACATGCTCGTTCCGTCGGCGGCCGCGGCGCGGCCATCCAGGCTCTGCGCCCACTTCACGGTGACGTGGGGCCTGCCCAGCCGCTGCACGGTGAGCCAGGTGTCAAGGAGCGCGGTGCCTTCATCGCGCAGCAGACCCGCCTCGACGGTTACACCCGCGCCCGCGAGACGTTCGGCTCCGCCGCCCGAGACGGCGCCGGGATCGTCGACCGCATAGACCACGCGGGTCACACCGGCGTCGATGAGGGCTTGCGCACAGGGCCCCGTGCGGCCGGTGTGGTTGCAGGGCTCGAGGGTGACAACTGCCGTGCTGCCGCGAAGCTGATCGGGTGTCAGCTGCGACATCGCATCGACTTCGGCGTGTGCTGTTCCCACGCCCCGGTGCCAGCCTTCGGCGAGAACCTCTCCGCTGGGCGAAAGGATGACGGCACCGACCTGGGGGTTCACGCCCCGAGGACCGCGCAGCGCAGCGTTCAGCGCGCGCCTCATTGCGGCTGTCTCGCTTGTGCCTTGACTCACTGCCCACTCCGGTCGGGTACGCCGGGGCAGGGAAGGCGGCAACGCCATGGCGTCACCTGTGCTGCCTCCCATCCGGACTGACGACACTTTCGCGTCGCATCACCGTCGGTTCCGGAATTTCACCGGATCAACCGCTGCGGCGTTCTCTCGAACACGGATGCAGCGGGTCGCGGACTGTCACCGCCGGTTCGGATTCTCACCGACCCCGGAGCACGTTTATTGCTCTCGAGTGTAGTCAACGCGCCGCGCGCGCGTTCATTCCCGGTGGCCTACGCCGCTTCGCGTCCGTCGACCATGGCGCGGGCGGTGCGCTCATCGATGACGAGATCTGTGATGAGGCCTGCGGCGAGTGCGCCGCGCAGACTCGGAATCTTGGCCTCGCCGGTCACGATGCAGCAGCGCCGCGGGACCGCGCGAAGCAGATCGAAAGAGGGGCCCGATCCCCGCTCGTTCAAGGCGATCCCCTCGGTCGAGCCGTTTGCGCGGTAAAACACCGTCGCAACGTCACCCACGACTCGTTCTGCCTTCAGCTGCTCGAGGTCGGCAGGTTCGAGGTAGTCGCCGGCGTGCACGCGGCTAGGTACCTCGGCCCGGAAAGCTCCCACGCTGAACAGCACGAGACCCATGCGGCTCTGGATGTCCAGGATGCGTCGCGTGCTGCGCTCTCGCCAGAGCGCTCGTCTGGTGTCGGGGTCGTCGAAGAATGCGGGTACAGGGAACTGTTCGGCATCCCCGCCGTATGCGGTGCTGAACCTGCTGAGCAGCTCGCTCGCATACGTGATGCCGGATGTCTTTACATTTCCCGAGCCATTGAGCTGCACGAATGTCGTGCCGTGCACGTGCTTGGGAGTGAGCCGGCGCGCTACCGCAGCCAGTGTGGATCCCCACGCGATGCCGACCACCAGATCCGAGACGATCAGCTCATCGAGCAGCTGTGCTGCTCCCTGCGCGACGCGGTCGAGACGCTCGAGATCGCTCACCGACTCGGGGACGGGAATGACCTGTGCGCGAACGCCGAACTGGCGTCGCAGCTGCGTCTCTACGAGGCCGGGTGCGTCGAGCGGTGAACGAACGCGCACCTCGACGATGCCCTCGGCTCGCGCAAACGACAGTAGTCGCGACACCGTCGAGCGGGAGGTCCCGAGTTCCGCGGCGATGGCGTCCATGGTGCGCAGCTGGACGTAGTACAGGTGGGCGGCGGTCAGTGCCCGTCGCAGATGGGTCGAGTCGTCGCTCACGCAGACAGTGTGCACGTATGTGCATTGTATCTGCAACTTCGGTCAAGCATGGGACGATGGTGAGCACGCGGGAAGTCCCCGGGCGAGAAAGGACACCAATCGATGAGCGCCGTCGAACGAGACACTGTCGAACGAGGCACCGTCACACAGTTGAGCGAGCGGCCGCAGGCCGATGTCCTCATCGTCGGCGGTGGGGTCAATGGGCTCGCGACTTTTCGGGACCTTGCGCTGCAAGGCGTGGACGTCGCACTCGTCGAACGTGGCGACTTCGTCAGCGGGGCATCCGCAGCGTCGTCACACATGATCCACGGCGGCGTCCGTTACCTCGAGAACGGCGAGTTCCGTCTCGTCCACGAGGCGGTCACCGAGCGCAATGACCTGCTGGCCACCGCTCCCCATTACGTTCGTCCCCTGCAGACCACGATCCCGATCTTCTCCACGTTCTCGGGGGTGCTCTCGGCGCCGCTGCGCTTCCTGCGCCACGGCGCGGGGAAGCACGTCGAGCGCGGCGCAGCGCTGATCAAGATCGGTCTCACGATCTATGACTCGTTCTCGCGTGGCGGCGGCCGCGTTCCCCGCCACACCTTCCGCGGCCGCACCGCCTCGTTGCGCGCACTTCCAGCACTGAACGACACCGTCAAATACACCGCAACCTACTGGGATGCCTCGGTACACGACCCTGAGCGCCTCGCGCTCGATCTGCTCCGCGACGGTCGTGCCGCCGGTGGTGACCGCGCCCGGGCTGCCAACTACGTCGAAGTCGTGGGGTCAGCGGACGGCGCGATCACGCTTCGCGACACGGAGACAGGTGTCGAGTTCCCCTTCCGCGCCGCGGTCGTGATCAATGCATCCGGACCCTGGACCGACCTCACCAACCGCGCCCTCGGGGCCCCGACCAGCTTCATGGGCGGAACCAAGGGCTCGCACATCGTGCTCGACAACCCCGAGCTGCTCGCAGCCACGGCTGGTCGAGAGATCTTCTTCGAACACCGCGACGGTCGCATCGTGCTCATCTACCCGCTCAAGGGACGCGTCCTGGTCGGCACCACAGACCTCGAGCACGATATGGCGGAGCCCGCGGTGTGCACCGAGCCCGAGGTCGACTACTTCATCGACCTCATCGGGCACGTCTTCCCCGACATCACCGTCGATCGCTCGCAGATCGTGTACCGCTTCTCGGGTGTCCGCCCGCTTCCCGGCCACGGCGATCTCGCTCCCGGCTTCGTCTCGCGCGACTACCGTGTCGAGACCGAGCAGCTCCCCGGGTCGGCGGACACCACGGTGATCAGCCTCGTCGGCGGCAAGTGGACCACCTTCCGTGCCTCCGCCGCCCACCTCACCGATGACGCCCTCGCTCTGCTCGCTCGGCCCCGCATCGTCACGACCCATGGCCGTGCGATCGGCGGTGGAGCCGGGTATCCGGTGACCGAACGGGCACGGCACCAGTGGGTCGCCGAGAACCGCCGGGGACTCTCGAGGGATGCCGCAGCCACCCTCCTCGAACGCTACGGAACGACAGCCCGCGAGGTCATCGCGTTCGTCGACGAGGATGCCGAGGACCGGCCACTCGAGACCCTTCCGGCCTACAGCACCGGCGAGCTGCGTTACCTCGCGAGCACAGAGGACGTCGTCCATCTGGCCGACCTGCTGCTGCGCCGAACGAGCCTCGCGTTCCGCGGTGAGACGACTCCCGCGGTCGTTGCCGAGATCGCCGACGCCGTCGCGCCCGTCCTCGGATGGGACGAGGATGCCGCCACGGCAGAGGTCGCCGCGGCCCTCGTCGCAGTCCACGCCGCCGATCCGACCTGGCAGCCCGCAGCGGCACCGGTAGCCTAAGCGGCGCGCCATCCATCGTCTGGAGGCGCTCAACACTTCGGGAGGCATCGTGGCCGAACACGTCCTAGCCATCGACCAAGGCACCACCTCGACGAGGGCGATCGTTTTCGATCGCGCCGGAACCGTGGTGGCAACCGCCCAGCGCGAACACGAGCAGATCTTTCCTCGTGCCGGGTGGGTCGAACACGACCCCATGGAGATCTGGACGAACACGGAGTGGGTGATTTCTGGCGTTCTCAGCAAGGCTCACCTGCAGGCATCCGGTATCGCCGCCGCCGGTGTCACGAACCAGCGCGAGACCGCGATCGTGTGGGACCGCCGCACCGGCCAACCCGTCTTCAACGCGATCGTGTGGCAGGACACCCGGACGCAGCCCCGGCTCGATGCGCTTGCCCGTGACGGTGTCGGCGACCGGGTCACCGAGGTGACGGGTCTTCCGCTTGCCACCTACTTCTCGGCATCCAAGGTCGCCTGGATCCTCGATCACGTGCCGGGGGCGCGGGCGGATGCCGAAGCCGGCCATCTGCTGTTCGGTACCCCCGATTCGTGGGTGGTTTGGAACCTCACCGGCGGCACCAGCGGCGGGGCGCACGTGACCGATGTCACCAACGCCAGCCGCACGCTGCTCATGGACCTGCAGACGCTCGACTGGTCGGACGAGATGCTCGCGCTGTGGAACATTCCCCGCGCGATGATGCCCGAGATCCGGTCATCGTCGGATGTCGTGGGCGAACTCGCGCTGCCGGGCACCGCCCGCGAACTGCCGATCGCCGGCATCCTCGGTGATCAGCAGGCCGCGACCTTCGGGCAGGCTGCCTTCGGCGTGGGCGA
>NZ_JASBSF010000141.1 GCF_030149085.1 Microbacterium sp.
CGGTTTCGATCCTCGCGGAGTCGGTGAATCCACCGCCGTCACCTGTCTGGATGCCGCCGGCATGGACTCGTTCGTCTTCGACATCCCGCCCGGGCAGCGCCGCTCTGCGGAATGGGACGCGTTCGTCGTCGAGAAGCAGAAGACTTTCGCTGCCGCGTGCGAGCAGAACAGCGACGGCATCCTGCCGTTCATCACCACCGAGAACGCGGCGCAGGACATGGATCTGCTGCGCGCCGTTCTCGGCGACGAGAAGCTCAACTACCTCGGCTACTCGTACGGGACGTTCCTCGGCGCCACGTACGCGAAGCATTACCCCGATCGTGTCGGGCGTCTCGTGCTCGACGGCGCGATCGATCCCTCGCTGAGCGGGCTGGATGTGTCGACGCAACAGGCGATCGGCTTCGAGAATGCGCTCCGTGCCTACATGGCCTCGTGCGTCGGTCAGAGCGATTGCCCGTTCAGCGGTTCGGTCGATGAGGCCATGGGAGACCTCGCGATTCTGCTGGCCAGCGTCGACCGTGACCCGATCCGCAACAGCGACGGCCGGATGCTGGGTGCCGACTCGCTGGTGACTGCCATCGTCACCGCGCTGTATGCGCAAGAGAGCTGGCCGTACCTGACGCAGGCGCTCACCGACGCGCTGCAGGGCGAGGCGAGCACCGCATTCTCGCTCGCCGACCGCTACTACAACCGGCAGGACGGCCAGTATCTTGACAACTCGACCGAGGCGTTCCTCACCTACAACTGCATGGACTACCCGGCTGACGAGACGGATGCCGAGCACGCTGCGTCTCAGGCGGCCATCGCCCAGCAGGCTCCGACCATCGCCCCGTACTGGGAGAGCGTGAACCTGTGCGATGTATGGCCCTATGCGCCGACCGGTGTTCGGGAGCCGATCACGGCGGCTGGAGCCGAGCCGATCGTGGTGATCGGTACGACCGGTGACCCCGCCACACCCTACGACTGGTCGGTTGCTCTGGCCGATCAACTCGAGTCGGGCGTGCTCATCACGCGCGTGGGCGAGGGGCACACCGGGTACAACAAGGGCAATGTCTGCGTGGATGATGCCGTCGAGGCCTACTTCATCGACGGCATTGTGCCGCCCGACGGACTCGTCTGCGAGTGACGGATGCCGTGTTCGTCGCGGTCGTGGGGACACGGTAAGATCGTTGATCGTGCATCGCGCGAGCGATCACGCCACCTTAGCTCAGACGGCAGAGCGATTCACTCGTAATGAATAGGTCAAGGGTTCGATTCCCTTAGGTGGCTCTGAACGAGAAGAGACCGTCCGCAGGGCGGTCTGTTCTCGTTCATCGCCCGAGGAGCGAACCCTTGGGTGGGCCCACGCCGCCGGAGGCTCCGGGCGCCGCGTAGCGGCGGCTGGAGTGGCGGTGGGGACGATTCCCTTAGGTGGCTCTGAACGAGAAGAGGAGCCTCAGTGCCCCCCGCGCTTGCTATTGCTCTCGAGATCTACACCTGGATCGGGCTTGGCGCGGCTGTCGTGCTGGGGATCATGGCGTTGATCGCCTGGGTAGCCGATGGGTCATGGGTGCCGGTGCGTGCAGTTGTCACGGCCACGCCGGTCGGCCCGGTGGTGCGGTGGTTCGATGAGGGCGGCAGCCTGGGCGAAGCCCCGCTCCCGCTTGGCGCGACTGTGCACGACGAAGAGGTTGAGGTGTGGGCGCGCCTCGGCCGGCACGATACCGTCCGGGTCTCTCGGACGTCGCCGTTGGTGCGTTCGCTTGCTCGCCTGACCGCAGGCTTCGCGGCGCTCGCGCTCATTGGTCTTGTCGTGTCTGTCGTACTGCTGTTCCTCGAGGGCTGAACCTGCTTCAGGCAAGAGCCAGCAAGACGCCGGCGCTCAGGGCCAGGGCAAGACCCAGCCACTGCACGGCCGCGATGCGCTCGCGAAGCACGAGGGCCGCGAGCAGGATCGTCCCGGCCGGGTACAACGCGGTAAGTGCTGCCACGATCGAGAGATCCCCGAGGCGTAGGGCGGCCAGAAGCAGAACGTTCGCGATGACATCGAGCACGCCACACACGACGGCGAGTCCCCAACCTGCAGGAGCGGATCGCGTCGGGGTCATCACGTTCATGCGCGCGTGCTCGAGATCGGCGTGGCCGGTGGGTGTGGCGCCGAGCTCGGTCCCGCCCGCTCGCAGGGCGGATGCTGCGCCTTGTCCGCGCCGCACGGCCGAGATGATCATCACCGTGACGACGATCGTCGTGATGAGCGAGTTCGTCGCTCGGTTGGCGATCATCGGCACCAGACCGCTGTCGTCGCCGGCCTGATCGAGAGCGATGAGGAAAGCCCCGATAGCGAGCCCTGACCCCACGGCCATCACGAGTCCGCGCCCGGACGGCCTCACTGCTCCTTGACCGGGAATGAACCCAACGAGCACAACGGCGACCAAGGCTACGCCGAGCCCCGCGTATCCCGTGATTGTGAGGTTCTCACCTCCGATCGTGAGACCCCAGATCATCGGTGCGATAGCCCCGGTGACTGCGGTCACGGGAGAGAGGATGCTCATGGGGCCGATCGCGAGGCACGCGTAGAGCAGGACGATGGCGATCACGCCGAAGACGCCGGAGAGGGCGCCCCAGGCGGCATCCTCGATGTTCCACCTCGCCCCGAGCGCGGGTACCAGCGCGAACAGAACAACGAGCCCGCTCAGGGCGGCGGTCGCCGTCACCACGATCGAGCGCAGGCGCCTAGCCGCCAGCCCGCCGAAGAAGTCGGCGGCACCGTAAATGAACGCTCCCAGGAGCGCGACGGATGCCGATACCATCCGTCAACGATAGGGGTTGCGTCTGCACCCCATTAGCTAGATAAACTAGCGATATGGGTCCAGTGAAAGAGCGTCTGCGTCCGTCGCGGTGGTTGCGAATCGGCATCCCCGCACTTCTCGTGCTGATCTGGGTGGGCGT
>NZ_JASBSF010000142.1 GCF_030149085.1 Microbacterium sp.
GCCGCTGCATATCGGGATCAGCTGCCACGCCCGTGGCCCATTCCTCATACAGAGCGGAGCGGCCCGGCGCCTCGTCGGTCGCGAAGCGGCGGTAGCGCTCCGCGACGCTGCTCGCTTCGGCATCCAGGGATGACACCATGCCCCCATTGTGGAACACCCCCGCACTCGTCCCGGCGCCGTATCCCCGGTCGCAACGGCGAACGACACGCACGACACGCCGGCAGCGGCTGCCACGAGCCGGGGTGTCGCACGGATGCTGCGCCGTTGCGACCGACGCTGGCGCGCCGGATTCACGGCCAATCTGCGACGTCGAGCGGAACAGTCCGTCGCCACTTCGTGTTGACTTGGGCAAGGAGGAACAATGTCCTATCGCACCGAGAAGTCCGAGTCCGAGTGGCGCGCAGAGCTCAGCGCCGATCAGTACGCGGTGTTGCGCGAAGCAGCAACCGAGCGTCCCTGGACCGGTGAGCTGCTCGACGAGAGCCGCGCCGGCCTGTACGCCTGCGCCGCCTGCGGCAACGAACTGTTCAAGAGCGGTACGAAGTTCGACTCGCACTGCGGTTGGCCGAGCTTCTACGAATCGGTTCGCCCCGAAGCTGTCGAACTCATCGAAGACCGCACCCACGGCATGGTGCGCACCGAAGTGCGGTGTGCGCAGTGCGGCTCCCACCTCGGGCACGTCTTCCCCGACGGGTTCGGGACGCCCACCGGCGACCGCTACTGCATGAACTCGATTGCGCTGACCTTCACGCCCGAAGAGTCCTGACGGCCCGCCGGCCTCACGCTCGCGCCCCGGGCCGCGCGTGAGGCCACGGCACGACCACGATGGCAACCGATACGACGGCGACGAGAGCCACCAACACCTCGTGTCCCAGGCCGGGGCTCGCCGGCGCCGGCCAGATCGCATCCAGAACAAGAGCCGTCGCGAGCTGCCCGACCACCGAGCCGAGCACGAGCAACAGGACGCCCGTCCGGCGCACAAGAGCAGCAGATAGCAGGATGTAGCCGACTCCCAGCGCTCCGCCCGTGTAGGGCCACGGATCGCTCGGCCACCGCTCAGGCAACCCGACGACCGCAACGTGAACGGCAGCGATCAGCACGAGTGCGATCGTTCCGCCGACGAAGTTGACCGCCGTCGCAGCTATCGCTGAGCCGGTCGCGCCGCGAAGCCGACCGTTCGTGGCCTGCTGCCAGGCAACGCCGCCCCCGGCGAGGAACGGCAAGAGCAGCATCCACCAGGGAACGCCGGTGAGGTTTCCGCCGGTCACCGATATCCCCACGGCGAGAAGGGCGACGGCGCCGCCGACGACGCGCCGAATCGTGACCGGCACCACGCCGGACGGACCGTAACCGATGCGGTCGATCACGACGCCGAAGACGATCTGACCTGCCACGAATCCGACCGTGAACAGGGACACACCGATGATGCCCGCGGTGATGCTCTGGCTGGACACTGTGAAGGCTCCCGCAAGGCCGCCCGCCAGCATCCACCACCGGATGCCGCCACCGCGGATGCCATCACGCAGCGCGCGGAGCCCGCGGCGGCCCGCGGGCGTGAGTGCGGCGATGACGGCGATGAGCACGAGGCCGGAACCGAACGAGAACGCCGCTGCGAGAGTGCTGTCGTCAATGCGGTGACCGAGTTGCCCGTTCGCCCGAACCTGGAGCGCAGTGAGAGCACCGACGAGGCCAGTACCGAGGAGCCCGAGGGCCGTCGCTGCTCTGCCGGACGTCACCGGTTCATTCTGCCGGACATGGTGACGTGGACCCGACGACGGGACGTGAACCCGTAACCGCCCGATGACAACGTCCGGTCGGCATCCGAGTACGGCGCCCGCTAGACGGAGAAGAGTGTGGAGCCGACGACGGGACTTGAACCCGTAACCGCCCGATTACAAGTCGGGTGCGCTACCAATTGCGCCACGTCGGCAGAGCGCCCAGTCTATCGGGGCGCCGAGGTGCTCCCCGTCTCAGGGGGTGGGCGTCGGTGTCGGCGACGGGGTCTGGTAGTACGCGTCGGAATCGATCGTCAGCACGAACTGGGCAAACTCTTTCGGGTTGTCGAGCGCACCCACGTAGACGGATCCGTTGACGAGCACGAGCGGTGTGCCGGTGAGCTGCACGCCGTCGGTGTCGGGGATCGCCTCGACCGCTCGTTCCGTTGCCTTCTTGGCCCACGAAAGGAAGTCGCCGTTTTCGATGCACGCCCGCACGACCTTGGGGCTTGAAACACCGGATGCCTGCGCAATGTCGGCAAGTTCGGTGTCGGAGTATCCGTCCGCGTCGACATCCGGCTGCTGCTCGAGCAACGCATTGTTGAACTTGAAGAACGCTTCGGGGGCGTGGGTGGCAACGCACGCGGACGCCGCCGCGGCGCGCAGTGAGTACTTCGTGCCGTTGGACTTCGCTGTGAGCATCGCCACCGGGTAGTAGGTCAGGCTGACCGCGCCCTCGTTGACCCACGTCGACAGCTGCGCCGCGTTGGCAAGCTGGAACTCGGCTGAGCCGGTCGAGAGGTAGTCGACGTAAACCCGGATCTCGATCTCGGGAGCCTCGGTGGCGACTGGGGTCGGCTCGGGCGTCGCAGTGGTTGTCGCGCCGGCCTCAGTGGAGGTGCTGTCATTGACGCCCTCCTGCGCGACGACCAGGCCACCGACGTCGGTCACGGCGAATCCGTCGGCCTTGGCGGCCGCGGGGCTGAGCGCGCTCGTCGATGTGGTCGATGTCACCGCCCAGGTAACTGAGACGGCGATGACGGCGACGACAGCGACGATTCCCACGCCGATGATCCCGGCACGGATGCGGCGCGCTCGCGTCTGCTTCGCGTGAACCAGCTGCGCTTTCTCGCGGACCGCCTCGCGACGGTCGCGAGCCTCGGGCGCCGTAGGCTGCTCGCCGCTGGGCGTCTGATCGCTCGACATGAAACCTCTTCACACAACAGGGGTCGGGCCGTACCCGACAGGGGGCCGTGCTGACGGCCGGGGGGTGCCGCTCAGGTGACGACCACCGCCCACGATGCTAGCCAGAGAGCCTGGGAAAAGCCCAGACATGACGCCCGCTCCGGTGTGATTTTCCCGGGAAGCTGCGCGGTTCGGACGCAGCGACTACTCGTCGGCATCTTCCTGTTTACCGCGCATCACCAGCAACGGGTCGGGCGTTCCCACGACCTCGAGATCCTTGTCGTCGTAGTCGAACTGCCCGAGGAAGAACTTCATCGCGTTGACCCGAGCGCGCTTCTTGTCGTTGGAGCGGATGATCGTCCAGGGCGCGTACTTCTTGTCAGTACGGCGGAACATCTCCTCCTTCGCGACCGTGTACTCGGTCCACTTGTCCAGCGAGGCGATGTCCATGGGCGATAACTTCCAGCGGCGCACCGGGTCGAGTTGACGCAGCGCGAACCGCGTGCGCTGCTCGGTGCGCGAGACCGAGAACCAGAACTTCGTCAGATGGATGCCGGATTCCACCAGCATCCGTTCGAACGAGGGAGTCTGCTCCATGAACGTCTCGTACTCGGCATCCGAGCAGAACCCCATGACCCGCTCGACACCGGCTCGGTTGTACCAAGACCTGTCGAACATGACGATCTCGCCGGATGTCGGGAAGTGCTGGATGTAGCGCTGGTAGTACCACTGTCCCTGCTCGCGATCGCTGGGCTTGGCCAGCGCCACGACCCGCGCAGATCGGGGGTTGAGGTGCTCGGTGAACCGTTTGATCGTGCCGCCCTTGCCTGCGGCATCCCGCCCCTCGAACAGGATGATGGCCCGGCCACCGGTGTCTTCGAGCCAGTACTGGAACTTCAGCAGTTCGACCTGCAGACGATACTTCTCGAGTTCGTACTCCTCGCGGGTCATCCGGTCCGCATACGGATACCCCTCCTGCCACGTGTAGACCGGATTGCCCTGGGGGTCGATCAGGTCTGGGTCGGGGGTGTGCCCGTCGCGCACGGTGTAGCCGTTCTTGCGCAAGTACTCGATGTAGGCCCGCATATCGCCGGCGGGGACGTTCTCGAACATGGCAGCCTCCGACGGCGCGGTTCGCATCGTCCGCGCCGTGTTCGCATTCTCACCCACGAGAGGGCGAAGCACGAGCCGTGGCGCCACGTCGGGGTGAACATCAGGTGACGATCGCACCCGCCGCCCCCGCGATCGGCCGTGTAAGGCTGGGGTCATGAGAATCGTGGTGACCGGCTCGACCGGAAAGCTCGGAAGTGTCGTTGTTCGAGAACTGAGCGCGGCGGGGCACGAGGTGATCGGCTTCGACATCTCGGGCCGCCCCCAGCCGGGCTTCCTGCAGGTCGACCTCACCGATTACGGGCAGGTGATCGACGCCCTCGCGGGCCTCGGCGATCGCGACGAGCGGGGGCTGGATGCCGTCGTTCACCTCGCCGCTATCCCGGCACCCGGCATCCGTTCGGAGGTCGCGGTCTTCCACAACAACATGGCGGCGACGTTCAACGTCTTCTGGGCCAGCGTCAGGCTCGGCATCCGACGCCTCGTCTACGCCTCCAGCGAGACCGTTCTGGGCCTGCCCTTCGACGTGCCGCCGCCGTACGTTCCGGTCGACGAGGAGTACGAGCCGCGCCCCGAGAGCGTGTATTCGCTCGTGAAGACCCTCGAAGAGCGGATGGCCCGGGAGCTCGTGCGGTGGCATCCGGATCTGTCGATCACGGCGCTGCGGTTCTCGAACGTTATGGTTCCGGAGGATTACGCCGCCTTCCCCGGCTTCGACGAAGACGCACGGGCCCGCAAATGGAATCTGTGGGGCTACATCGATGCGCGCGACGGGTCGCAGGCCATCGCGCGTGCACTCACGGTCGCACCCGTCGGGTTCGAGCAGTACATCATCGCCGCGGCCGACACCGTGATGTCGCGTCCGAACGCTGAGCTTCTGGCCGAGGTCTTCCCCGATGTGCCGGTCGCCCGCGAGGTCGGCCCGAACGAGACACTGCTGTCGATCGAGAAGGCCAGACGGATGCTGGGCTACGCGCCACAGCACTCCTGGCGCGACGGCCACTGAGCCCCTGGCGCGACGGTCACTGACGGCGGGGCCCGCTCAGTGGCCGCTCCCAGGTGGGAGTGGCATACTGAGCGATGCGCCCGATGACGGGCGTGCGGGCCAAGCCCCCGCTCATCCTCACAACGGATCGTCCGGCACGTACCTGCCGGTGAAGGAGAAGAAGAAATGGCGTCAGTCACCTTTGACAACGCAACCCGCCTCTACCCTGGCGGAACCCGCCCGGCAGTCGACAAGCTCAACCTCGAAGTGGGCGACGGCGAGTTCCTCGTTCTGGTCGGCCCCTCGGGTTGCGGTAAGTCCACCTCGCTGCGCATGCTCGCCGGCCTCGAAGAGGTCAACTCGGGCCACATCCGCATCGGCGAGCGCGACGTCACCGACGTTCCGCCGAAGGACCGCGACATCGCGATGGTGTTCCAGAACTACGCGCTGTACCCCCACATGACGGTCGCCGAGAACATGGGCTTCGCCCTGAAGATCGCCGGCGTCAACAAGGATGAGCGCGCCTCGCGCGTTCTCGAGGCAGCCAAGCTCCTCGACCTCGAGCAGTACCTCGACCGTAAGCCCAAGGCCCTCTCGGGTGGTCAGCGTCAGCGTGTCGCCATGGGCCGCGCCATCGTGCGTCAGCCGCAGGTATTCCTCATGGACGAGCCGCTGTCGAACCTCGACGCGAAGCTGCGTGTGCAGACCCGTACGCAGATCGCGTCGCTGCAGCGACGCCTCGGCGTCACGACCGTCTACGTGACCCACGACCAGACCGAGGCCCTCACGATGGGTGACCGGATCGCGGTCCTCAAGGACGGCATCCTGCAGCAGGTCGGCAGCCCGCGTGACCTGTACGAGGCCCCGAAGAACGTGTTCGTCGCCGGCTTCATCGGCTCCCCCGCCATGAACCTCTTCCCGGTCGACGTCGTCGAGGGCGGTGTCAACTTCGGCACACACCTGGTCCCTGTCGAGCGCGATGTGCTCGCCAAGGCCACCGGTAAGGAGCTGACGATCGGCGTCCGCCCCGAGGACATCGACGTGTCCCCTGCCGATGGCAAGGGCCTCTCGGTGGTCGTGGACCTCGTGGAAGAGCTCGGCGCCGACGGCTACCTGTATGGCCACTCGGAGATCGACGGCAAGCGGACGGACATCGTCGCTCGCGTCGACGGCCGTAACCACCCGAACGCGGGCGAGACCGTCGTGTTGGCGCCGATTCTCGACCACGTTCACCTGTTCGACATCGAGTCGGGCGAGCGCTTGTCCGAGAAGGCCGTCGCCTCGGCCTGATCACCACTACCTCGTGACGGCGCGGATGTCTCAGACGTCCGCGCCGTCACGCACGTAAGCCCCGGATGCGGAGAAACGGATGTCGTCCACGCAGCTCTCGATCACCGCGAGCACCGTCGACCCTGGCCTTCTGACCCTGCCGTGGTCGGTGCCGCTCGTGGAGTGGCCGTCCGAGACGATCGTGTCGCTCCCGAAGGGCATCTCACGACACACCGTGCGGTTTGCGAGTCTGTCGGGCCGCGTGGTGGCCATCAAGGAGACCACCGAGGAGATGGCGCGGCGTGAATATGACATGCTCGGCAACCTCGACCGGCTGGATGCGCCGTGCGTCGACCGTGTTGCCGTGATCGCCGGGCGCCGTGACGAGAACGGCGAACCGTTGCCGGCTGCCCTGGTGACCTCTCATCTGAAGTTCTCCCTCCCCTACCGGGCGCTGTTCACGCAGGTCCTGCGACCGACAACGGCAACCCGCCTCGTCGACGCCCTCGCGGTGCTCCTGGTCCGCCTCCACAACGTCGGATTCTTCTGGGGCGACGTGTCGCTGTCGAACACACTCTTCCGCCGCGATGCTGGAGCCTTCGCGGCGTACCTCGTTGATGCCGAGACCGGTGAGCTGCACGAGAGCGGGCTCACGGCAGGGCAGCGCGAGCATGACCTTGACGTGGCGCGCACCAACATCGCCGGCGAGATCATGGATCTGGAGGCCGGGGGGCGTCTTGAGGGCGGGGTGGATGCCGTTGAGATCGCCGACGGCATCATGAGCGCTTACCGGTCGCTGTGGCGCGAGCTCACCGAGATCGAGACGTTCGAAGCGCGCGAAGCCTGGCGCATCACCGAGCGCGTCGAACGACTCAACGAGCTCGGCTTCGATATCGGCGAGATGTCGATGCAGACGACAGCCGACGGTACCCGAGTGTCCATCCAGCCGAAGGTCGTGGATGCCGGACACCACCAGCGTCGCCTCATCCGTCTCACCGGGCTCGACGTCGAGGAGAACCAGGCTCGGCGACTGCTCAACGACCTCGACGAGTTCCAGGCGCGCGGCTCACGCGCGGGCGATGACGAAGAGATGGTCGCCCACGAGTGGCTCACCCGGGTCTTCGAGCCCGTCATCCGGGCAATCCCCTTCGACCTGCGCTCCAAGCTCGAACCGGCTGAGGTGTACCACCAGTTCCTCGAGCACCGGTGGTACATGTCGCAGGCCCGCGGGCAGTCGGTCCCCGTTGCCGAGGCCGTCACCAGCTACATCGACGATGTGCTGAGATTCCGCCGCGACGAAGCAACGGTGATGGGCCCGCCCACCGACACCCTCGCCATCCCGATCGTGACGGATGCCATCCCGATCAGTTCCAGCCCGTCAACCGGTCCGACCGACTGGCGCGACCTGGTCTGAGATGCGTCGGCTCAGTAGCCGACGGTGAAGCGGCCGCGCACGTGCTGCGGGTTCTCGATCTCATCGAGCACCGCGACGGCGAGGTCGGCTCCCGAGATGAAGGATTCGCCGTCGGCATCCGTGACGATGACGTCACCGCCGGTGCGGTAGGTCCCCGTGCGCTCCCCCGGGTTCCACGCGCCGAAGCCACCGGCCGGGTGGATGAAGAACCAGTCACGACCAGAGGTGTCGGCCTGCAGATCCTCCAGGATGTCGATGGCCTCCTGCGCTTCGGGTTTGAACTCTTCGGGGAAGCCGCTGTCGATCACACGCGGCCCACCGGGAGCGACGAGGCTCCCGCCTGCACCACCGATGATGCCGATGCGCACGTCGCCGGGGAGCACCGACAGCAACTGCTGGATCGCAGGGCGCACCTTGCCGAGCATGTCTCCGCGACCGGGGATCGCGCCTACGATGACATCGACGCCTGCGAGCTCCGCAACAAGACCCGGGATATCGAGCAGGGTCCCCTCGATGTACGTGGCACCGTGGACCCGCTCTGCCGGCGCGACCCGCGCGACGGAAACAACAGTGTGACCGCGATCAACCGCTTCCTTCACGATGTGTGAACCGGCGTAGCCGGTTCCTCCGAGTACTGCGATGCGGGCCATGGTGATCCTTCCGTCGATGGAGCGGCAGAGGGCCGCCCGGGGAACCAACCCCGGGCACTGCTCGCCGTACTCCATCTTCGCGCGGATGCAAGTCCCGCGCGAAGCAGCACTCAGATGAGGATCGAGACCGGGTTCTCGATCCGGCGCTGGAAAGCGGCAAGCCATTGCGCCGCCAGAGCACCGTCGAGCACCCGGTGATCGGCCGAGAGCGTCACGGTCATCATCGTGGCGACCTCGATGGTGTCATCAGCACCCACGACCGGCCGTTTCTCCGCCACACCGACAGCGAGGATGCCTGCCTGGGGTGGGTTCAGGATCGCGGAGAACTCGCTGATCCCGTACATCCCGAGGTTCGACACCGAGAACGAGCCGCCCTCGAGTTCGTGCTGCTTGATCCGCCCGGCACGGGCACGGTCGGCGAGGTCACGGACCGTGGCGCTCAGTTCGCTCAGCGGCATCCGATCGACTCCGCGCACGACGGGTGTGAGAAGACCCCCGTCGACCGATACTGCTACCGCGATGTCCACCGAAGAGAACCGCCGCGTCGCATCGGGTGTCCAGATCGCGTTGGCTTCGGGGACCTCGCGCAGCGCAGCGGCGACAGCTTTCACGACCAGATCGTTGACCGACACCTTGCCGACGTCTGCCGCGTTGATCTGGCGACGCAGCTCGAGCAGCGCGTCCACCCGGCAGTGCGCGACGAGGTAGAAGTGCGGCACCGTCGTCTTGCTTTCTGTCAGTCGACGCGCGATGGCGCGCCGCATACCGGTGTGGGGGATGTCGGTGGACGGCGTGTCTGTGGATGTCGCCACAGGCGCCGCTGCAGGTTCAGCGGCCTCGGAGACGGCGGGGGCGCCGTCGAGGTCGCGCCGCACAATGCGTCCGTTGGGCCCCGTACCCTCGATCGTGGCGAGGTCGATCTCTCGCTCGCGTGCGAGGCGCCGAACGAGGGGCGTTGCGAAGATCCGGGCTCGCGACGGTCCGGCATCCGCTGATCTCTCGCCCGGCTCCACGTCGACGGATGCCTCCCCTCTCGCGTCCGCGACAGCCTGTGCCGCATCGACGGAGCGTGCCTGCTGCGGCGGCGCGGCCTCGGGCGTCGTTTCGTCGGGCGCTCCGTCGACCGGCCGTGACCGCGCGTTCAAGGCTCCCGCGGCAGCGATCGCCTCATCTGCCGATTCACCGGGCGCCCCGAGAACCGCGATCGACGAACCAACACTCGTGGACTCGCCCTCGGCGATGAGAAGAGCGGCAACGACGCCGGCTTCCTCGGCCTCGTATTCGACGACGGCCTTCTCGGTCTCGATCTCGGCGATGGGCTGCCCCTTGGCTACCTCATCGCCGACGGCGACCAGCCACGTTTGCACGGCGGCGACTCCTGTACCGGTGGCGATCTCGGGCATGCGGATGATCGTCGCCATCATCGGCCTCCCCACGCGGCACGGACCCGGTCGAGCCCGGCGATGACCTCCTCGGTCCGCGCGATGGCGGCGCGCTCGAGCACCCGGGAGATGCTGGGGCTCGCTTCGCCTCCCGTCACTCGCTCGACGGGCTGGTCGAGCCAGTCGAACAAGCGGCGCTGGATCTCGTCGGCAAGCCACGCACCGTAGGAGGTGCCGCGAGCGCCCTGTTCGACGATGAGGACGGCGTTCGTCTTGCGCACACTCTCTTCGATGGTCGTCCAGTCCAGCGAGGCTCGGTCGAGCCATCGTAGGTCGATGACCTCCGCGTCGATGCCGGTCTGCTCGACGGCCTCGAGCGTGTGCCCGACCATCGAGAGGTAGCTGAGGATCGTGACGTCCGACCCTTCGCGGCGCACCGCAGCATGACCGGGGGGCAGAATGCCGTCGAGCTCACCCTCGGGCACGGCGGATGCTGTGTTGTACAGATCGACGTGTTCGATCACGAGCACCGGGTCATCCAGCGCGAGCGCCGCGTTCACGAGACCGACGTAGTCCGCCGCGGTCGAGGGCGCAACGATCCGCCATCCGGGTGCGGTCGCGAACAGACCAGCCGGATCCATCAGGTGTTGCGAGCCGTATCCCGACCCCATCGCGACCTTGGTTCGCAACACGAGCGGAACAGGGTTGTCCCCGCCGAACATGTGCCGCGCCTTGCCGACCTGATTGAAGACCTGGTCAGCCGCCACCCACATGAAGTCGGGATACATGAACTCCACGACCGGTCGGAACCGCCCGTCCAGCGCCAGTCCACCAGCGAGCCCGAAGAAGCCGTTCTCACTGATCGGTGTACCCACGACCCGATCCGGGAATCGATCCGCCAATCCCTTCGTCGCGCCGTTCGTCCCGCCCTTGAGTCGGTGGACATCCTCGCCGAGCACCACGATCCGCTCATCGGTTTCCATCCGTCGGGCCATGACCTCCGCAACGGCGTCGACGAACGTGATCTCGCGTGTCGCCGGCGCGTCGAGGATGGGCAGATCCGCCAACTCACTGGCATCCCCGCGGATGCCGACATCGACGAAACTCGGATCCGGCCACAGCTCGGGGCGGATGCGGCGCCGCCCCTCCCGCTCGGGGTCCGCCTCGACGAGCACAGCGACCGCTGCATCCATCGCCGCCCGCGACCGGGCGCGCAGCTGCGTCACGTCGTCGTCGGTGATCTGACCGAGCTTCTGCATCTCGGCAGCGACCCGGGTCAGCGGATCGCGATCACGCCACTGCGCTTCCTCCTGCTTGGTGCGGTAGCCGAACGCGCTCCCCGGGTAGGGCCCGTTCTGATGGAAGTAGCGATAGACCTCGGCCTCGATGATGGTGGCGCCCCCGCCGGCGCGCATGGTCTCGGCAGCCTCGACTATCGCGAGGTGGACCGCGAGCGGGTCCATTCCGTCGACCCGCCAACCGGGGATGGAGAAGCCCTGCCCCCGCACCGAGAGTCGCGTGTCAGCGGTGATCTCGTCCACGTGCGTCGACACCGCGTACATGTTGTTCTCGATGAAGAAGCAGACCGGCAGCTTCCACGCAGAGCCGAGGTTCATCGATTCGAGCACGGAGCCGATCTGGCTCGCGCCGTCGCCGAAGTAGTTCACGGTCAGATCGGTCGTACCGGCGTGCTTCTGGGCCCATGCGTTGCCCGTGGCCATCGGTGCGCCTCCGCCCACGATCGCGTTGGTACCGAG
>NZ_JASBSF010000146.1 GCF_030149085.1 Microbacterium sp.
GTCATGGGCGCTCGCGAGGTGCAGCGTTACCTCGTCGGTGGCGTCCAGGGCGTGTACCGCTCGCAGGGTGTGCCGATCCACGACAAGCACATCGAGGTCATCGTCCGTCAGATGCTGCGCAAGGTCACGGTCGTCGACCACGGCGACACGAACCTGTTGCCCGGTGAGCTGGTCGACTTCCGTCGCTACCAGGACATCAACCGCCAGACGGTCGCTGAGGGCAAGCGCCCGGCATCCGGCCGCCCGGAGCTGATGGGTATCACCAAGGCGTCGCTTGCGACCGAGTCGTGGCTGTCGGCCGCTTCCTTCCAGGAGACGACCCGCGTGCTCACGCAGGCTGCGATGGAGGGCAAGAGCGACCCGCTGGTCGGCCTCAAGGAGAACGTCATCATCGGAAAGCTCATCCCCGCCGGAACCGGACTTGCGAAGTATCGCAACGTCGCGGTCGAGGCGACGGAAGAGGCCAAGAGCGAGCGGTACCCCAACCGCATCTTCGCCTCGGACGGCGCGTACAGCGACGCCGACCTGAGCTTCGTCGACTTCGACAGCTTCTCGACCGACGACTTCACGGGCAACTACAACTGACCCACGTCGTAGCACGCAGGGCCTCGGGATATCCCGGGGCCCTGCGTCGTTCCCGGCATCCCCCCCGCCGACTTGCCCTCTTTCGCGCCCGGTTGTCCTTCGCGTCCGGCTCCGCCGCGTTCCCTGCGCGGGGACATGCCCTCGCCGGCTGCGCCGGCTCCCGCCAGACCCGGTGCCAGCCCCGCGCAGGGCACGCCGCTGCGCCTCTGGCATCTGCGTCGAGTTGTCGTCAGCGTCCGGCTGCGCCTGTGCTCCTGCGTAGGGATACGGACTCGAAAAGCTGACGCGTATCGTCGCTTCGCGCGCGGATGCCGACACATCGCGACAACTTTTCGGGGCCTCGCGGGCGTCCTGGCCGACTTCCCGGGCATCGGCGTCGTACGGTTGCTGGCGGAGGTCACCATGGCTCGCGTTCCCGGTCGCGACAACCGCATCGCCATCCCTGCAATCGTGCTGTCTCTGGCGATTGTCGGGGCGCTCGTGTGGTTCGCCGTGCCCGCTATGCCGCTGGTCATGGCGTGGGCGGGAGGAACCGCGGGAAACGCAGCGACGATGCTCGCCGCAACCCCGACACTGCACGCCGTCGTCGCGGACGGACTGGACGTCGCCGAAGCTGACTGCCGCGAGCTGTACCCGACCGACCTCTGGAACGAACTCACCTGGACGGCGGATGCGATTCTGAGCCAGTCCACGGCTGGACCCACGACAGCGATGACCGACCTCGTCTCGGCGCTGGCGCCGACGGCAACGCGTACCTGCACCTGGACCGACAGTTCCGGGCAGGCGGTGGTCACAACCTTCGCGACAGTGTCAGCGGATGCCGCCGGGATCGCGGAGGCTTCCCTGCGTGGGCAGGGGTTCTCCTGCGCGACGGCAGACGGCACACTGGAGTGCTCCTCGACGACGGATGCCGGCAACGAACACCAGTCGGTGCGGGGAGCGCTGTGGGTCGCGACGGTGTCGAGTGCGTGGTACCCGGACGACTACGACCAACGCATCGCCATCCACCTCTGGCAGTGATGCCCGCGAGCCCGGATGCCTCGGGGGCGTCACCGAGAATCCATATCGGCGTCCGCACGGCCTCGTTCCGCGGATCTGAACCCGGGTCGGGGTAGTCTGCGAGCCGAGGATCTACCTCGGGAGGAGTTTCGCATGAGTGACGACAAGCCCACGCCCGGCGCGCCCGTGGAGGAACCGGTCGGCGAGCCCGTCGCCGAGGAGCCACCCGTCGACGACGTCGTCGGCAGTGCGCGCGAGAGCCTTGCTGATGCCGAAGCCGCCGGATCACCGACGCCCGAGACGGTCGCTCCCGTAGCCGAGCCCGTTGTCGTTGAACCTGTGGTCGTCGAGCCCGCGGCCGAACCGGCGCGTGTCGAACCCGCCGCAGAGCCTGTCGCGGTCGAATCCGCGCCCACCGAGGCAGCAGTGCCCACTGAGGCGTACGAGGCCACTGTTATCGCCCCCGTGGTGACGGCGAGCGAGCCGACCGGGGGCGCCTTCGGCCTACAGCCGATCTTTGTTCAGGCCCCCGAAGCTCCGCGTCCTCGAGGCAACCGCGCAGCCGCGGGCGCAATCGGCCTGCTTGCGGCCCTCTCGTTCGGCGTTCTGTACCTTGCGGTCGGGGTCGGTCTCGGCCTCATCGACGGTTCCGTCACCGCCAGCAGCATCGGCACGGCGCTGCTGGCTGCGCTGTCGACCTGGGCGCTGTGGGTCCCCGTCGTCGTGTTCTTCATCGCGTTCTGGCTGCTCGGTGCGATCATCAACCGCGGCCGGTGGGCGGCGTGGGTGATCTTCGGCCTGATCGTCGGGGTTGCGGCCTATGGTGGGCACCTCCTGGGGCAGCTCTTCCAGGCGCCGTTCTGGAGCCTGACGGCGAAGGAGGGCGCAGAGCTTGTCGAAGGGCAGCTGCTGGCTCCGCTTGCCATCGCTGCGTTCATCATCGGTCGCGAGCTCACGATCTGGTTCGGCTCCTGGGTGGCCGCCCGGGGCAAGCGCATGACCGAACTCAACGTCGAGGCGCGCCGCGAGTATGAGCGCACTCTCGAGGCTGGTCCGCAGCTGCACCAGTACTGAGACGCAGGGGCACCCTCCATGGCCGCGCCTCGGAGCTTCACTGTGTCATGAGCCGCTCGCGCAGGGCAGCGGCGACGGCGGCGGGAGCCGTGCTGTTCGCTACGGTGCTGATCGCGGCGTTCGGATTCGTCAGCCTGCTCCTGGACGAGGACGTGATCGTCACGCCGAGTCTCGGGCAGGTGCCGGGCGTCATCGCGGTCGGGGCCTCGCTCGCGTCGATGGCGCTGACGATCTGGGTGCGGATGCCGGCATCCGGCGTCTGGGGAACGCTGCTGTGGAGCGGCCTTGCCGCCTTCCTCGGCTACCTTGCGGGGCTGGGCGTGGCATCCGTGTTCGCAACGGCGGATGGCGTCCTTGCTCTGTCGGCCGTCGGACGAGCTGCAACCACGTGGCGGGGGCTCGTCGTCATCGCCGCGGCGATCCTGGGAGCGGCGATGGCTCTGGCGATCGCGCGTGGTGCCGGCGAGAACGCGCGGTGGCCATGGGAGCGGGATGACGATGAGTGAGCGCCTCGACACGCGCGTCCTCTGACGGAGCCGCAGTGCACGAGGGCTCCGGCGCTACCGTAGAGGGGTGGAGCGCTCGCTCGAAACGGAAGTGAGCCAGGCCGTCGATGCCTGGCTGCGCTGGCTTCCGCGCTGGGAACCCGCGACGCACCGCGGCCGGGTTGCCCCGTGTCGGCGGTGCTTCGGGTCGCCCATCCTGTCTGCCGCAGGTCTCGGATCCGATGTGCCGCACGGGGTACAGCACGGCCTGTCGACCCGCATCAAGACGATCGTCGACCATGCGGTTGCTGACTACACGGCACAGAACCTTCCGATGCTGCAGGCAGAACTCGACCAGCAGGCGGCCCGTAATCGCGCCCGCAGCTATCGCCCGGCTGAAGGCCTCGAGCCCGAGTTCGAAGGCCTGCCGCTGGATCCCGACCCGGTCCCCGGTGCTCCGTTCCTGTTCACGATCTCGGGTCTTGCCGATGAGGCAGACGCCGATGTCCCGGCGCTTCCGCCGCTGAGCCCCGAGGCGAAGGCGGCGCTGCGGCAAGAGGTGGGCCTCGCCGACGACTACGCCAACATGATCGGACGGGATGTCTGCACGATCCTGCTCCACCATCGACTGCGCATCCAACAGGGCGTGAGCCAGTATGTCGAACCGCAGATCACGGCGATGCTCGATGACCTCGCCCGGTCGCTGGACGCCCCCTTCGATCCGCGTGATTCCCTCGGGGAGTGATGGCTCCGCGCAAACCAGGGGCGTCGCCGCGCAGGGCCGCACCCTAGGGTGGATGCCATGACCGACGGAACCGCGGTGACTCAGGCGCTGATTCTGTTGATCCCTGTCTCGGCGACAGTGATCGCCCTGTACGTCTGGTGCGCCCTTGCGCTCAGCGCGGTCTTCGCGAAGTCCGGCGAGCCGCGCTGGAAGGCGTGGGTCCCGTTCGTGAACCTCGCCGCGCTGCTCGTTCTGGGAGGAATCCCTGGATGGTGGGTCCTGCTCCTGCTGATCCCAGGCTTCGGCGGTGTTGCCGTCTGGATCCTCGTGATCGTCGCGGCGCATCGCGTTGGACTCTCGTTCGGCTACGGCGGGGGAATGACGGTGCTGGCTGCTCTGCTGTTCCCCGTGTGGGCGACGGTCATCGGCTTCGGCTCGGCCCGCTGGATCGGACGAGAAGGCCGCCGCCGCCGTGGCACCGTGCCCGATGCGGCGGTCTTCACGACCTCCGATCCAGCTGGCAGAGCGCCGTCGGAGCCACCGCCACCACCGGCGCCGCCCGCCGTCTCACCGTTCGCCCCACCGCCGCTCGAGGCCCCTGCGCCCGGAGCGGACACCGGCTCGCGGTCGCGCGCGAGCGGGTCTCGCGCCGAGGACGGGTGGGACATACTCTCCGCATTCACCGAGGCGGAACAGAGTCCCCCGGCACCGATGGCGCCTATCGCACCGCCTGCGTCACCGTCGATCTCCGGGTGGGGAGAAACCGACCAGCCCGACGAGCCGGCAAGCCCCCCCGAAACCCCCGCTGCCCCCGAGCCTTTCGTGCCTCCGGCGCGTGCTTCGCGACCGGTTGAGACCGGCGCCACGGGCCTTGCACCATCGGCAGAGCCGATCGATGATGTGACCGACGCCGTCCCCGGCGCACCAGCGCCGGTCTCTGCTGTCAGTGGTCGCTCGTCGTACGAGGACGCCCCCCTGTTCCCCCCGGTCGCGGACGGCGAGCACTGGGCGACGGGGCCGGATGCCGAGCCTTTCCCCGAGGCCTCAGGCGCGGTCTCGGCGATCGTCGGCTCTCCGGTAGCGGGATCGCCACGAATGGCACGGTCGGCGGTCTCGGCATCCGCTGATGATGAGGGCGACTTCGACGCGACGCTGTTGGCCCACCGCAATCGCCCGCGGTGGTCGCTCGTAACGGCAGCGGGCGACGAGTTCGAGTTGCGCGCGCAGGTCGTCATCCTCGGGCGGCGCCCGTCACCAGACCCTGCGCATTCGGGCGCGCAGCTCGTGGCCCTCGATGACGTCACGGTTTCCAAGACCCATGCTCGTCTGGAATTGCGTGGCGACCAGTGGCATGTGGTCGATCTCGGCTCGACCAACGGCGTCGTCGTGATCTCGGTCACGGGAAGCGAGATCGAACTTGCGCCCGGCGGCGAGGCTCCGGCGGGCGAGAGATTGCTGCTCGGTGACCTCGAGTTGCGGCTGGTCCGCGCGTCGCGTTGACAGCGGGACCAGCACGGGTCCACGTTTGACCGCCCCCCGAAAACCCGCGTATCATTGACCGGGTGTGCGCCTGCACGCCACTTGTGCTGCGCCTCGGCGTGTCGCAAGGCAAGCAGGGTTCGCACATCAGGGAACGGCCTGCGAACAGGCCACCCCCACGGCATATCCACCACACGACTCGCGACAGACTTCTGGCGCGCCGGTGGATCTGTGGTGAAACCACGAGCTGTCACCGTGCAGCACAATCAAGGAGAGAACGTGCCAACCATTCAGCAGTTGGTTCGCAAGGGACGGTCGCCGAAGGTCAGCAAGACCAAGGCTCCCGCACTGAAGTCGAATCCGCAGCAGGCCGGGGTCTGCACCCGCGTCTACACCACCACCCCCAAGAAGCCGAACTCGGCGATGCGCAAGGTCGCTCGTGTGAAGCTGCGTAACGGCACCGAGGTAACCGCCTACATCCCCGGCGAGGGCCACAACCTGCAGGAGCACTCGCTCGTGCTCGTCCGCGGTGGTCGCGTGAAGGACCTCCCCGGTGTCCGCTACAAGATCGTCCGCGGCGCCCTGGACACCCAGGCCGTGAAGAACCGTAAGCAGGCTCGCAGCCGCTACGGCGCGAAGAAGGGTTAAGGAACATGCCTCGCAAGGGACCCGCCCCGAAGCGCCCCGTCGTCAACGACCCGGTCTACGGCGCACCGATC